>JAAEEW010000233.1 GCA_013415595.1 Methanosarcinales archaeon
CCTCATCAAAAGAAATGTACTATAATAGATGTATTGAATCAGCGGAATTTCTAGTTCAAATCGAAGCACTCATTGAAGATCTAGAATCAAGGCAATCCGAAAAGAAGATGCAATCGGAACCCAATTCTAATGAAGTAAGAGATGTTAATTCGTCTCGTTTGGTGGTAATGGTTGGAGATGAATTGGTAAAGCTTTCTAAAAATGATCGAGACATTTTATTGGAAGATATCAATGATTACGTTAAATTTCTAGAAGGTATAAATGAATCTATATTGTTTGACGAAGGAAAGAAAATCAATAATAAAGTCAATGAGCTTCAGCAATATCGGAAGGAGATGCTCATAGAATTGAAGGAGACTCTGCAGTACTATAGTTTCCCCGGCGTATGCAAATATCTAACCGGATTCTAGCTGTCGAATCACTCTTTAGATATTTTATATATTAAATTGAACTTAAATATCAATTGGACGACCTTTCGAAGGGAATATGTTATTTTTATATACCAGAAAAGTGGGCACGCGAGTGGTGTACAGGGCTGTCCATCACCGAACGAAAGCTTTTTAGGCGCAACGCAATAATTATTTAAGGGGGCAAATAGATTTTACGTCCAATTCGATTAACGCGGATCCCGCAGCACATTGGCCATATAATGGCCTTATGGAGTACTCTGACTTCAGGGCCTACAACCCTGCGCCATATTGATCCAGCCTTTTTACACATTCTTCAGAATATCATCTTGATATCATCTGCCTCCATCGTAATAGAGTGAATCTATTTCGCGTTAAAATTTAAATAGGAACAAGGCATTTTAGTATACAAGTGGGATCAAGACTCTAGCTGAAAAACAGCAACGACAGTGCGGGGGAAGGGATTCGAACCCTTGAACTCCTGCGAGAATAGATCTTGAGTCTATCACCGTTGGCCTGGCTTGGTTACCCCCGCGCACGCCTGCTCTCTCGCCTCGGGCACCTTCGTCTCGGCACCCTGACCCTGATGTGACCCGCCTTAAGGGCTAAAAAGGTTTCTATTGCCCCCCGGGCCCCTGGCGCCCTCTTCAGTCCACGTGAGATATGCAGGTCCAGTGATAGTAGCCGAAGATGTCGGTACCGGTCACCTGGTCGTACTCGTCCAGCTCAAATCCGCAGATCTGGCAGGGCTCGCCGTCCGGAACCTCGATCTCCGAGTCATTGCAAAGGACTATAATCATACCCGTTCCTCCAGCCACTCTAGCCTTGAATTTTTCGCCTGCGGCCAACCGTCAGCCAGACACCCATTTCCGTCCTGAATCGATAAATTCATAACGGTCCACTGCAGCCTATGCCTCATCCGAGGTGTACTCTATTGAAGATAATCGGTCTTGACGACCCGGAGGTGAAGAGCAGCCTGCGCAGCGCAGGCGTGGGCATGTCCGTCCAGGAGGCCCGCTCCATCGCCGAGGTCCTGGGGAGAGACCCCACCCTCCCCGAGCTGTTCAACTACGATGCTATGTGGTCCGAACACTGCTCCTACAAGAGCAGCAGGGCCACCCTCCGCGAGTTCTTGCCTACCGACGGCCCAAACGTGGTCATGGGCCCGGTGGAGGACGCTGGCATAGTGGCCATAGACGACCAGTGGTGCGTGGTGATCTCCCACGAGAGCCACAACCACCCCAGCCAGATCCTGCCTAACGAGGGTGCTGCTACCGGAATTGGGGGAATCGTCAGAGACGTAAACTGCATGGGAGCGAAGGTCGTGGCCACCGCCGATCCCCTGCGCTTCGGCAACACCTTTGGGCCTGAGGCCAACAAGGCCCGCTGGGTGGCTGAAGGAGTGGTGGACGGCATCTGGCAGTACGGCAATGCCCTGGGCGTCCCCATCATGGCCGGCGACGTGGTGTTCAACGAGAGCTTCGACTTCAACTGCCTGGTAAACGTTGTAGCCATAGGCGTTGTCAAGAAAGACGAGATCATCCGCTCCCGGGCCCCTCCAGGCGCCGGAGAGAACAACTACGACGTGATCCTGGTGGGCAAGCCCACCGACGCCTCCGGCCTGGGCGGCGTGATCTTCGCCTCCGAGGCCCTCAGGGAGGAGGAGGAAGAGGCCAACCGGGGCGCAGTGCAGATCCCGGACCCCTTCCTGAAGAACGTGCTCTTCAAGGCCAACGAGGACCTCTTCCGCCTGGTGAGGGAGGAGGGCGTGGAGATCGGCTTCAAGGACCTGGGCGGCGGCGGGTTCACCTGCGCCTCCTCGGAGATGGGGGCCGCCGGCGGCTTTGGCATGGAGCTGGACCTGGACCTGATGCACACCGCCGGCGACTTCCCGCCGGAGGTGCTGTGCATCGCCGAGACCCAGGAGAGGTTCCTGATCATATCCCCCCGGAGCCAGAGAGAGAGAATACTCCAGATCTACAACCAGGACTGGGACCTGCCCAACGTCTACGAGGGCGCCCGGGCCAGCGTTGTGGGCCGGGTGACCACCCACGAGAACTACGTGGTGAAGCACAAGGGCCAGAAGGTAATCGACGTGCCCATCCAGCACCTTACCGGAGGCATCCGCTACCAGCGGGAGTCCAAACCCAGAATCATTAAGCTGGCCGAGCCGGCAGTGGACATGCCGGCAGACCTGAACCAGGTGATGCTGAAGATGCTCGGCTCTCCCAACATCGCCTCCCGGGAGCACATCTACCGCTACTACGACACCGAGGTCCAGGGCAACGCAGTCATCCGGCCGGGAGAGGCCGACGCCGGACTGATAGCTCCGGTGCGGGGCGAGAAGTTCGGAGTGGCCCTGGCCGTGGACTCCAACCCCTTCTACGGCAGAATCAGCCCCTACTGGGCCGGAGCCACCGCGGTGGCCGAGTGCATGAGAAACGTGGCCGCCATCGGGGCGGTGCCCTCCACCCTCACCGACTGCCTGAACTTCGGCAACCCGGAGAAGCCCGAGGCCTTCTGGGAGTTCCGGGAGTCGGTGCGGGGACTGGCCGACTCGGCCAAGAACCTGTGGCTCAAGGGCTACCCCAACCAGCCGGTGGCCATCGTCTCCGGCAACGTCAGCTTCTACAACGAGGCTCCCGGCGGGTCCATCGACCCCTCGCCGGTCATCGCCTGCGTGGGCATAATCAAGGACGTGAACAAAGCGGTGACCATGGAGCTCAAGTCCCCCGGCAACCGCATATTCCTGCTTGGCCCCCGGTTCGACGAGCTTGGCGGCTCCGAGTATTACCGGGTGATTTGGGGGGAGACCGGGGCCAACGTGCCTCAGGTGCGCTTCGAGCTGGAGCGGTCCATGGTCTACACGGTGATCGACGCCATCGACCAGGGGCTGGCCGTCTCCGCACACGACATATCCAACGGCGGACTGGCCATCAGCGCCGCCGAGATGGCCCTGGCGGACCCGGCCAGGTTCGGGCTGGACCTGGAGGTGCAGGGCTCCGGCGACCGGAGATTGCGCTCGGACAAGCTCCTGTTCTCCGAGTCCTCCGGCTTCCTGGTGGAGGTCACGCCCTCAGCCAGAGAGGAGTTCCTCAAGCTGGCCGGGCGCTATGGGCTTCAGCCTGTGGACCTGGGATCGGTCATCGGGGAGCGGAGGATGGTCTTGCATAGAGACGGGAAGAAGCTGGTCGATCTGGACCTGGACGAGGCCAGGAAGGCCTGGACCGGTGGCCTGGTGGAGGCGATGAGATGAAGATAGCAGTCATGCAGTTCCCGGGAACGAACTGCGAGCACGAGACCCTGGTGTCCGTCAGGACGGCGGGGATGGAGGGAGAGATATTCCGCTGGAACCGACCGGAGCAGGAGCTGTCCCAATTCGACGGCTACATCATACCCGGCGGCTTCTCCTACCAGGACCGGGTCCGGGCAGGGGCCATCGCCTCCAAGGAGCCGGTTATGGACGCCCTGAGGGAAGAGGCGGCCTCCGGCAAGCCCATCATTGGGATCTGCAACGGATTTCAGATACTGGTGGAGTCGGGCATCCTGCCGGTGCCCGGCGAGGTGAGCATGGCTCTGGCCCAAAACGTCATGGTCCAGGGTAAGAAGATCGTCCGCCGGGGCTACTACTGCGCCTGGACCACTCTTCGCCACGAGGCGGACCCCGGCCGCTGCGCCGGGTCCTTCCTGATCGACAAAGGGGCCCTTCTCCAGGTGCCCATAGCCCACGCCGAGGGAAACCTGGTGACGGTCAGGGACGGCCTGGTCCAGGAGATGAACGACCAGGGCCAGGTGGTCTTCCGCTACTGCGATTGGCAGGGACGGATACTGAAAGAGTTCCCGGTGAACGTTAACGGCTCCACCGAGAACATAGCGGGGATATGCAATCCGGAGGGAAACGTTCTGGGCATGATGCCCCACCCGGAGAGGGCCTATTTCGCCTGGCAGCTTCCCAGCAGCGACCCCCGCAAGAAGGTGGAGGCCCCGGGACCGGGCAGGATGATATTTGAGTCCATGAAGCGCTACATCGAGGTGTCAAGATGAAGATCAACCTCAGGGTCTGGCTGGTGATCCCCGATGCCGAGGCGGCCACGGTCAAGAACACCCTGGTTCGCCGCCTGGGATACGCCGACGTGCTGAAAGACGTCAGGAAGGAACGCCTGTTCAGCATCGAGGTGGAGGAGACAGACGACCCCCTGGAGCTTGCCGGCAGGTTCGCCCGGGAGCTGGTGAACGAGAACAAGGAGAGCTACCTGGCCTCTGTGGACTCCCTTAAGTTCGACGACGGCTTTGTGCCGGTGAAGGTCGGGCTGCACATCGAGGACGGCGAGGCCATCTCCGTCATGAACCGCCTGGTCCACCGGCTGGGCCTGACCATGGTTCGAGGGGTGGAGAAGGCCACCATCTGGAAGCTGTACCTCCAGACCCCGGACAAAGAGGCCGTGGCCAGGGAGATAGCCGAGCGGCTGCTCATCAACCCCAACAAGGACCGCTACCAGATCCTGCCCACCAGCAAAGACTAAAGCTCTGGAAGTAGGGAGTCCAGGTAGATGACCTCTTACCTGGAGCACCCTCTTTTAAAGCCGGAGAGCGTGGAGCGCCGGCTCTTCCAGATGGACCTGGCCGCCCGGGCGCTTCGCCGCTCCAGCCTGGTGGTGCTGCCTACGGGTCTGGGCAAGACCGTGGTGGCCCTGATGGTGCTCCTGGCCCGTCTGGGCCGGGGCAAGGTGCTCTTCCTGGCTCCCACCAGGCCCCTGGTGGAGCAGCACGCCAACTTTTTGAAAAACGTCCTGCTGGATCCCGAGTCTGTGGTCCAGGTCACCGGGGAGACCGACCCGGAGAGGCGAATGCAGCTGTGGCGGGAGGCCCGGATAATCGCCGCCACCCCCCAGGTCATCGAGAACGACCTCCTTTCCAGGCGGATCGAGCTGCAGGACGTCTCCCTGATAATCTTCGACGAGGCCCACCGGGGGGTGGGCAACTACGCCTACGTCTACATCGCCTCCCGCTACCAGAAGGAGGGGAAAGCCCAGCTCGTGCTGGGGATCACCGCCAGCCCCGGCTCCCAGGGGGAGAAGATCGGGGAGATCTGCGCCAACCTGGGGATGGAGGCCATCGAGACCAAGACCGAGGAGGACCCGGACGTGGCCCCCTTCATCCACCACCGGGAGATCGAATGGGTGAGGGTGGTCATCCCCGACGAGATCCTGCGGCTGAGAAAGACCATCGAGGACGTCCTGGAGGACCGCATCGAGGACCTGAACAGCCTGGGGGCGGCGGAGCTGGCCTACGGATCCCTCACCCACTCCCGGGTGGACCCCCGGGCCTCCAAGCGGGAGCTTCTGGAGCTGCAGCAGGGGATGAGCTCGGCCGTGGCCAGGAGGCCCAACCCGGCGCTCTACAAGGGCCTCTCCATCCTGGCGGAGGTGATGAAGCTCAAGCACGCCGTGGAGCTGGCGGAGACCCAGGGTGTGGACGCCCTGGCCCGCTACTTCTCCCGTCTGGAGGGGGAGGCCCGCTCCCGGGGCGGGTCCAAGGCCTCCCGCCGGCTGGTGGAAGACCCCCGCATCCAGGAGGTCGTGGCCCGGCTGGCCACCATGGAGATCGAGCACCCCAAGCTGGCCCGGGTGCAGGAGATCCTGAGCGAGCAACTGGAGCATAATCCCCAGTCCCTGATCATGGTCTTCACCAACTACCGGGACACGGCCACCGCCCTGCTGAAGTTCCTCAAGTCCCGGTCCGACGGAACCATCCGGCCGGTGCGGTTCGTGGGCCAGAGCAGCCGCCAGGGCGACGAGGGCCTCAGCCAGAAGAAGCAGGCCCGAGTGCTGGACAGGTTCCGCTCCGGGGAGCATAACGTGCTCATCGCCACCTCGGTTGGGGAAGAGGGAATCGACATCCCGGCCACGGACATGGTCCTCTTCTACGAGCCGGTGCCCTCCGAGATCCGCAGCATCCAGCGCAAGGGCCGCACCGGCCGGGCCCGGGCGGGAAGGGTGGTGGTGCTGATCGCCCGGGGAACCAGGGACGAGGCCTACTACTGGATCAGCGACCGCAAGGAGAAGAGCATGCAAAAGCAGATCCGGGGCGGCCTGAAGATCCCGCCCGCCCCGGACCCCTCATCCGGCGACCGGGAGGTCGATCAGGATGCGCTGGGGGAGAGGGAAGAGACGGCGAAGGAGGCGGACCTGGCGGATCGGTTCCCGGGCCGGGAGGGGCAGGGGGTGCCCGAAGGAGAAGGAGGGGCTGAGGGACAGGAGAGCCTGGAGGGCCTGGAGGGGCGGCCGCAGTCCGGGAATTCCTCTCCCCGGGCGGCCGCAGCCAGGTCGTCCGAAGGTGGGTCGGAGGGGGGAGACTGGCCGGGCAGACAGGCCCGCTTCGACGACCTGAACCTGGCCGAGCCCTCCAGCCCCATGGTCTTCGTGGACCCCCGGGAGAGGGACATGGGCCGCCGGCTGGAGGCTCTGGGAGTTCGAATCACCCTGCACCCCCTGGAGGTGGGTGACTACGTGCTCAGCGACCGGCTGGGAATCGAGAGAAAGACGGCAGAGGACTTCGTCTCCTCCATCGTCAACCCGGAGCGAGAGCTCTTTCGCCAGATCGGGGACCTGGCCCGCAGCTACGAGCGGCCGCTGTTGATACTGGAAGGCCAGGACCTCTACTCCCGCCAGGTCCACCCCAACGCCATCCGGGGAGCCCTCTCCTCCATCGCCGTGGACTTCGGGGTCCCGGTCCTGCCCACCCGGGACCTGGAGGAGACGGCGGCGACCATCGCCCTCCTGGCCCGGAGGGAGCAGCAGCCGGGCGGCTCCGGGGAGATCAAGGCCCACGGCAGGAAGACTGCCCGCACCCTGAAGGAGCAGCAGGAGTACCTGATCACCGCCATTCCCAGCGTGGGGCCGGCGGTGGCCAGGAACCTGCTCAGGCACTTCGGCTCGGTGGAGGCAGTGATGAAGGCCAGCTATGAGGAGCTGATGGAGGTGGACCTGGTGGGGCCCAGGATCGCTGAGCGCATCCGGGAGCTGGTGGGCGGGGAGTACAAAGGGTGACGGTGACCGCCAAAACCGGGAAATCCAATCTTTTAGAATCTGGACGTCGAGTCCTGGAATCGATTCGCTGTACCCATTCGTCCATCGAATCGTCCTCCTGATTCGTTCCACCGATTCACCCTCTTGAATCGTCCCGAACTCGTCTCAATCATCTATCCGCCGAAATCATCCCGGATTCGTCTCAACCATTCATCCGCCAAAAATCATTCCCCGATCGTCCCCTCGCGTCGTCTGGCTTCGATCCCTGAGACATCCCCCCAGCCGCCGATCGCCTCCACCATCCCTGAAGTCGTGGAAAAGGCCGCCCTGCGGGCCCGGCTGGCCCCACCCCCTGGAGCAGGAGCTACTGGCCTGCCGGCGGAGAGGCCGATTCTAAAAGGTTAATTTTATATATACCTATTTTAATCAACGTGACTTAATCGTGAACTGATAACGGAAACGGGGGAATTATTGGTGGACTTGACAGGCATTCAACAGTTTATCGAGGCCAACGGGGACGCTCTGGCCCTCATCGGCCCGCTGGCGGGGGCGACCATAGGCTTTGCTGCAGGTTACGTCATCAGGGGCGGCGGTCCTCGGGAGAAGGTCGAGCCGGTTCAGCTCGTGGAGTGCACCGAGCTGATCAACACCCGGGTCCTGGACATGAAGATACTGGGACCGGACGCCTCCACCATCCACATCCGGGCCGGGGAGGCCGGACCGGAGACGGAGCAGACTGACGTGACCGAGCTGTACCTGGCCAGGTTCCGGTTTCGCAATCTCAGCGTGAGCCCTGTAGACAAGCTCTTCGTCAACCTGGACAACGCCCCCAGAGCCATCTGGTTCTCCCTGGCCGAAGGAGAAGGCCACCACAGCCCGGACTGGGAGGATCAGAGGGACAGAATCCTGGAGGCCACCAGGCTCTCGGAGGACATGAGCTGGCGCATGTTTCCCCTGCCCTATCTGAATCCCTACTCCGCCACCAAGCACGAGGTGATCCTGGATATCGCCTCCTACCTGTCCCTGGAAGAGGTCGGGATCAACGGCGGGGCCAGGGGAATAGATTTCGTCTTCAGGAAGCTGGAGAAGAGCTGAGGCCTGAGATCCAGGTTCCCTGGAAGGTTTTAGAACTGTACAGCGGGGAGGAGAGGTCCCCGGCTGCCCCGCTCCCCAATCCTGCCCCTTTTGCTCCCGGAAAATATTCCCGGGTCTATTGCCCCCTCTGGCAGCCCGGCGAAAAGAGCGGACTGGGATGGCGATTTGGGGCGGGAGAATAGCTGCTTTTCTTGATTCTGCATTGCTGCAGCGCCAGGCAGAAGGCTGCAATCTCGAAGTTTCATAGATAGCCGAAATGGCAGAACGGACAGCAATTTACCTTGGCAAAAAAATATAAAATGGGGATGTCAGGGCCTGGAATTCAGGCTCTAACAATCCACGCCTGCGCAGGGAGGCGTTGGCCTCTCGGAGAATGGTGCTTCGTGGAACTTGATCAGCTTCTCAGCCTCGAAGGTTCCGGTGAACATCTGGTGGTCCTTGATATCCTTGTAGAATATCTTGTGCCAGGCAGAGTCGGTTCCCCAGGTACCGGTGAAGCTGTTCTTGGTGTTCAGTCCAACCAGATGGGTCGGGCTGGCGTTGAAGACGTCGCTTAGCTCCTCGATCTTGCTCTCATCGGTCCAGTGGCCCCGGGCGTCGGTGGAGGCGAAGAAGGCCTTCTGCTCTTTCTCGATCTCAGTTACCGAGAAGGACTCCTGAATCTGGGCTCCAATGCCGCCGTAGAACGATTTGGAATGCAGGAACTTGCCGCCGACCAGAGGAGTGTCGCCCTTGAAGGTGAGCTTGCTCTCCTCGAAGAGATTGAAAGGCATCTCCTTATCTGTGGCGTTTCGCAGCAGCTTGCTGGCGTTTTCGGATAGGGTGTGCTCAGAATCGAGCTCGATATCTCCCTCTCCGGACATTACGTTGAAGTATTCAAGTGCTATTTTTTTGTCAACCATAGACGTGCTGATGTCGATGACCCCGGTCCCCGCCACCTTCTGGTCCTCGCAGTACTGTTCGTACTGCACCGGCTCCTCCAGTGGTGGATTGGCCACGGCCACGCTACATGCTAAAAGTGCTGTGATAATGATAGAGGCTAATGATACAATTCCCTTCATATTCCAGTCACCCCCTTCATTTTTATGATTTAGCTAATCTCTAAAAATATATATACTTTACGAACGAGAGCGTATGGTCAAGAATAAAAATAGAATAATTCGAATACGCTGTAGTAGCAGCAAGATATTCTAAGATGCAATATAAACATAATTTGAAAATTAATAATTGCTTTAATTTAAGGGGAAGAGCTGATGGGCGTATCGGATGATGGAGAAGATCTGGGAGGAGCCCAGGGAGAAAGACCGGGGTCAACGATAGAGGCCTTCTCCTGGCCGGGAATTGAGGAAAGGGAATTCAGGGAGGCAAAGGGAGCATCAGGCTGAAATCGGGTGTTGTAGCCCTGACTGGTCGAAATTCCCCGCTCCGGCAGGAGCTATGAAAACCGAAAGGTATATCAACTTGGTAGATATTGTTCAAAGTAGCTATAACCGCTTATCAGATGGTGTGTTGAGTTGTTGTAGCACCTACCGGTTCTCAAGCATTGAGACCAAAAAAGGTACGTGAAATAAATGGAATACGGAAACAGAGGTGGCTTCAACAGAGGCCCGAGAGAAATGCACGACGCTGTTTGTGCAGATTGTGGTAAGACGTGCCAGGTTCCCTTCAAGCCCGATGGATCAAGGCCGGTGTACTGCCGCGATTGCTACCAGAAACACAAGCCTGCCAGGCCACCTAGAAGATACTAACTGAAATCGGCTTTCTCCGGAGCCGGTCAGTCTTGACTTCGCAGTGATCTCCGCAAAGGCGGAATTAGGAAAGATGCAGGGCAATAGGCCCGCCCTGCAAAATTTTTAACTTATATTCTCTTTCGAGTCCTATGGTTTTCGAGGTCTACGGTCAGCGCCGCTTGTGCTCGGTGGCCCGGTCGCCTGTCCGCCCCGCTCCTGCAGCCATTCTTGTTTTGCCCCTTTTGGCCAGACCCTTTGCCCGGGCCTCCACCGTTCTCCAACGGCCGATTAGTTTTATCTAATTTGCAGCCGGACAAATCGTTGTTGAGAATATTGCAAAGAAGAATTGAGATGGGGCTCTCAGGGGATATTTAAAATTGGCAGACTCAGATAAGCGGGCAATCGTCCTGGTGGCCTACGGCACCCTCAATCCGGCCGCCAGAACCACCTACGACCGGATGGTGGCCGCCTACCGGGAGATGTTCCCGGGTTTTGAGGTCAGGCTGGCCTTCACCTCCGGCCACCTGAGGCGAAGGATTTCCAGGAGCGGCGCGTTCATCGACAATCCCCTGACCGCTCTGGCCGCCCTGCAGGACCAGGGATTTCGTCAGGTGGTGGTCCAGTCCCTGCATATCGTTCCCGGGAGCGAGTTTCACCAGGTGACCGGCCTCGTCCGGGCCCTGGACGCGGTGAAGGGCAGGTTCGGGTTCCAGGGCCTGGAGCTGGGGCTGCCCCTGCTCAGCTATCCGGAGGATTACCGGCGGGTCTCCTGCTCTTTGCATCCCCTCCTCGACCGGATCACCGACCAGGGCGAGACCAGGACAGCGCCCCGCAATCCCCGGGAGGAGGCGGTGGTGCTCATGGGCCACGGCACCGAGCATTCCGCCGACAGCGGCTACTCCCGGCTGGCCAGAGTGCTGGAGCAGGATTACCAGAACGTCTTCCTGGGAACGCTGGACGGCTATCCGGGGCTGGAGGAGGTGCTGGCCATGGCCAAGCGCTCCGGAGTGCAAAAGGTCCGGCTGCTGCCCTTCATGGTGGTAGCCGGAAGCCATGCCCAAAACGACCTGGCTGGAGGGGGAAACGAGTCCTGGAAGAGCACATTTGAAGGGGCGGGATTTTCCACCCGGGTCTGCCTGGAAGGCCTGGGCGAAGAGGAGGGAATAGTGAGGATCTTTGGGGACCACACCAAAAAGGCCCTGGAGAAGCTCTCTTCCCGCTGACTGGAGAGGCCTGTGGTCCCGGGAGCGAAAAAAGCTTATCCACCATCAATTCGAAACCAGCACCGAGGCGGCGATATGACATGACGCAGGGAAAGAGGAAGGGGTCCTTCTGGACATCGCGAACCGGCTACATCGTGGAAGCCAGCGCTCTGCTGGTGGTCCTGGGCGTCTACGTTCTGAACATGCTCTCGTCACCTTACCCGGTCATAGATTCGTTCCAGGCCACCCCCAGAATCATCAACTCCGGGGAGAACTCCACCCTGAGCTGGAAGGTGACGGGTGCAAGCGAGGTGGCCATCGACCAGGGGCTGGGAACGGTATCTTCCGCCGGCTCCATAGAGATCTCCCCAAAGCGCACCTCCACCTACACCATGACCGCGACCAACGGCACCATAATCCGGAAGGCCAGGCAAACGGTGATGGTGGACTGATACGGGGCAGGACAACTCCCGCCCTTCATACCGACATCCGGGAGATTTTCAGGGATGCCCCTGGCCTTCACCGTGCTGTGGTCAGGCCCGGGGGAATTCCAGCCGCTGGCTTTCCGTCTGCGTGACGTCGGCTGTTTCTTAACCCTTGATCACTATGATATCGCAGGGGGCATGCCTGATCAGCTCCCGGTAGGGCGAGCGATCCACCATCACCGGACCGCCGCTGGATTCGCCAATCACCACCGCATCGGCACGCTCCGCCACCGCCTCCATCGACAGGGCCAGGCCTACCTCGCTGCTCCGAATGTACTTCTCCTGGAATTCGGCCCCCATTCTCACCAGTTCCTCCTTCAGGGGAGCCATGAGTTCCCTGCTTCGGTTCATGGCCTCGCCCGGTCCCATCTCCTCCAGGGAGAACCGGGCTGTACCTGATCCGCCGGCGGATATGCCGTTTGAATCGCAGTCTTTTCCCTCCTGTGCCACGTGGCAGGGGATCACCAGCGGCTGCAGGCCGCATAGCCAGATTCGAAGCGCAGACCTGCGAAAGTATGCTGTGCTGCCAACCGTTGAGGTCAGCACCCTTTTTACCCCCGTCTGTCCGGACCCGGAGAGGAGAACGAAGGCCTTGGGCCAGGGAAGCGCGGCCACCATCCCCGTCTGCGCCCGGTTGTACCTCTTCATCAGAGGGCAGATGACCATTGCCCGAACTCCGGAGAGGGTGCCCAGCCGGTCCATGTCCACGACCTCAATCGAACCAGCCCCGGCTAAACCATCCTCCAATCCCCGATTCAGACGGTTCTTTGCCCTATCCAGGGCCAGCTTTCCCGTCTTGCCCATGGGGACCACGTAAACCTGAGACCGGTGATGCCTGGCCAGAGGAGTCACGTACCGATCGAAGAGCTGGTCGATGCCCAGGTATCCATCGACAAACAGCAACAGATCGAGGGCCATTGGTACTTTAATACGACTTATCTGCTTAATAAATTTTTTACTCTGGTAGAATGGGCCCTGCACAGCAGATGAAGCCCTGCACAGAGGCGTTCGAAATCCAACCATCATAAACCATTAATCGCAGAATTGAACAGCACAGGGCATGGAAGAATCCACCGCTCATAGCCCCCTGTGGCATTACGACGAAAGACGGCAGATAGGCACCGATTACAGCTCACAGCAGGAGATCGAGGCCTACGATCTGCGCATGCAGCAAATTCGCGATGTGCCCTCAGAGATCCGGGAGGTCCTGGACCTGCTGGACCTCCAGCCGGACCACACCCTGCTGGAGCTGGGGTGCGGCACCGCAGAGTTCTCCCTGGCCGCCGCCGGACACTGCTCCAGAGTCATCGCCGCCGACATCTCCGGGCCCATGCTGGAGTACGCCAGGAATAAGGCACAGGCCAGGGGTGTGCAGAACGTGGAGTTCGTCCAGGCCGGCTTTCTGACCTACCGGCACCAGGGCCGGCCCCTGGAGGCCGTGGTCAGCCAACTGGCCCTGCACCACCTGCCCGACTTCTGGAAGCAGGTGGCCCTGAACCGCATCTTCGATATGCTGAAGGAGGGGGGCCAGTTTTACCTGCGTGACGTCGTCTACTCCTTCCCGGTGCGCAACTACGGCCAGTTCTTCCAGGAGTTCTTGAACTCCATGTCCAGAGAGGGCCAGCCGCCCCAGGACATCGTGCGCCACATCCGGGACGAGTACTCCACGCAGCACTGGGTGCTGGAAGGGATGATGGCCCGGGCGGGATTTCTCATCGACCAGGTGGATCACAAGAACGGCTTCATCGCCACCTATCACTGCACCAGGGTATGATTTCCCAGGGCCCCGGGATAAATATGCCCGGAACGATCGGCTAGAGCGATTTGAGCCACAGATAGCGAAGCGCCAGCCAGACGGCTGCGAGGAGCACCCAGAACACGATAATCAAAGCCAGCCTGGCCCTTCCAGCGTCCATGGTAGAAACAATTGGTCCCGGAAACAAATTATAGGTTTCCGTGTATAGGTTTCCGGCAAAAGCTTATACCTCTTGACGGATCAACATCTGGCATTAGATGATCGAAGCGAACAATCAGGCGAGAAACTGGGCGGTGGCCTGCCACCTTAGCGCCCTGGTCTTGCTCCTCGGAATCCCGTTTGGAAACGTTCTGGGGCCTCTGGTGGTCTGGCTCCTCAAGAAGAACGATTATCCCTTTGTAGACCAGCACGGGAAGGAAGCCCTGAACTTTCAGGCGTCCATCACCCTGTACTGGATGGTCCTGGGAGTGCTGGCCTTCCTGATGCTGATGATATCGCCCTTCTCCTGGCCGTGGCACCACAATGCCTTCGATTTCTGGATGCCCATGGGAGTGGCCATGTTCTTCCCCATGGGCCTTCTGATGGTATTGCTGGGACTGGTGGACATACTGCTGGTGGTCATGGCGGCGGTGAAGGCCAGCGATGGCCAGGCCTACCGGTATCCCTTCTCCATCAGGTTCATTTGATCCTAAAAGGCCCTGGTGCTGGGGAAAAGAGCGATTCGGCAGGCGACGGCCTGCCGCTATGCAAACCTGTTCCTTCATGAAGGGATCTTTGGCCGCAGGCAGTTAAAATTTTTATCATATTTAATCCATTACTTTTGCTTTTATACCCCGTAGC
>JAAEEW010000234.1 GCA_013415595.1 Methanosarcinales archaeon
CAGGAAGCAGGTTGTGAGTCTCATATTTCGAGGTAGATTTGCCTTCTTCTTCCCAGGCCTTCTTTCTGTATACAATGGTCTGATTATAGACCCATCTGCACAAGTCAAGCGTCCGCACCATCCTCGATCTCTGGGACCTGGTGGGATAGATTCGGTACTTGAACGACTTGAGCATAGTGATTTATTTTACATACCCATATTTATAGTTTCATTATAATGGGATGGGCTCTACATCCCCGGCCTAAAAACCGGGGTTTTACGCCCCTCTCCGCACCCCAGTATCTATAAAGGACGGTGATCAAAAAATTGCCTGCAGAGAGGGGCTATTTGCCTCCCCCTGCACAGGCCAGCAGCACCGGCAGCACCGGGTGCCTCTGCCTGTATCGCTACGTTATTCTGCTGCCTTTCTTCAGATTATCAGATGCCTCAGCTCCCACAGGATCTTTGGATTCATCCTGAAAAGCACCCTCAACATGCCCTTCAGGTCCATCTTGGAGATGTCCTCAGACTGGAGGGAGCTGGATAGGCTGTTGAGGTCGTCGTCGGATAGATTCACCAGGAACTCCTTCAGCTCGTAGTGCTTGGCAATCTGCTTTCCGATGGTCGCCCTCCACCGGTCCTCGTAGGGCTTCAGGCCTTCCTTGCTGGTGTCCCCCCGGGCCAGGGCCTCCGCGGCCATCTCCCCGGCCATGATGCCGGCGTTCATGGCGTTCAGGATGCCGCCGCCGGTAATGGGGTCCGACTGGCGGGCCGCGTCCCCGGCCAGGATGACCCCGTCGGCGGTGGTGGACTCGATGGGCCCGGAGACCGGAACCCCGCCCACGTCCATCTCCAGAACCCGGGCGTCTGGCAGGTTCTTCTCCATGAAGCTCCTAAGAAGCCTCACCGGGGCCCCTGACTCCGATCTGGACCCCAGAATTCCGATTCCCAGGTTGGCAAGCTTTTTGCCCTTGGGAAACGACCACACGTAGCCTCCAGGGGCAATCTGGTTTCCGAAGTAAAACTCGCAGTACTCGTCGTCCAGCAGCTCGCTGTGGACCAGGAACTGGGCGCAGACCTCGATATCCTGGGGCTTGAGGGCGGTGTCGATCCCCGCCCAGCGGCCCACCTTGGACTCCACGCCGTCGGCACCGATTACCAGGGGGGCCTGGATGTCGAAGACCTCTCCAAAGCGCATGGCCTTCACCCCGTAGGGATGTCCGTCCTTCATGAGCAGCCCCAGCGCCCGGGCCTTGACCATCACCTGGGCTCCGGCCCGGGCCGCGTCCATGGCCAGCGCCCGGTCGAAGATCTTTCGCTCCAGGACGTAGCCCACCTCGTTTCCGGACCGGTCCTCGGACATCACCACATTGCTCCTGTCCGGAGCGTAGATCCTGGCTCCCTTGACCTCGGCTGCTATCCACCGGGGGTCGGGATTCACCAGCCTGGCCAGGGAGGCCTTGCTGACTCCCTCTGCGCAGCGCACCGGATCGCCGATCTCCTGGCGCTTCTCCAGCATGACCACCTTCAGCCCCTTCTGGGCGGCCGTCCGGGCAGCCATGGAGCCGGCGGGACCGGCCCCAACGATCACCACATCGCACTTCATGACCGGTCCTCCATCAGGGCCAGCGCCCCTGCCGGACAGATCTTGGTGCATCTCTTGCACTCAATACAGTCGTCTGAGACCTCGAGCCAGGTTTCAACCAGCTCCAGGGCACAGGCCGGGCAAACGCCCACACAGGCGCCGCAATACCCGCACTTGTACCTGTCAATAGTAAGCATAAGAACCACATCCCACAACCATGAATTTGAGCCGGACCATTTTGTTCCTCTGGCGGTCAGTAATCTATTTTAAACTCCTGGAAGTCCTTGCACTTGATCTCCGCCATCTCCATCCCGGAGACCATGGACCCCGATGGCCCGGTCTTCATCAGCCCCAGAAGCTCGCCCACGTTCTTTCGCTCCCCCTGCAGCACGGCCTCCACCCCGCCGCCGGGGAGGTTCTTCACCCAGCCCTTAACTCCCAGATCCTGGGCATGGCGGCTGGTGTAAAGCCTGAATCCAACTCCCTGAACATTCCCGGAGATCCTGACCCTTACGCATATCATCCTGAACACCCGTCGCCAGCTTAGACGCCCGCCACCAGGTCTTCCAGGGCCTTCCTCTGATCGGCGGCCTTCACTATCCCGGAGGCCAGAAGGACGCCCTCGGACCCCAGATCCAGAGCAGCCCGCAGATCCTCGCCGTGGGTGATCCCCGCTCCGCAGAGCACGGCCACTGAGGGCTCGATCCTCTTGACCGCCTCCACCGACCGGCGCACTACCTCCGGATCGGCCTTGGAGACCGGTATGCCGCTTCCGATCAGCTCCGGCGGCTCCACGGCCACATAGTCCGGCTTCAGGGCCGCTGCCGCCCCGGTGGTGGCCACGTTATTGGTGCACACGATGGTCTTCAAGCCCGCCGCCCGGCAGGCCACGACGGAGGCATCGATCTCGGCCAGCCGGAGCCTGTTCTCGGAGTGGTTGATAATCGATCCTGCTGCTCCCGCTGCCTTCAGGGCGGCTGCAGTCACGTGGCCGGTGAAGCCGCCGAATCCCACGCCGTCCACGTGCTGGGCAAAGACCGGAATATCGACTGCGGCGGAGATGGCCCGTATGTCCACCACCTGGGGGGCCACGGCCATGGCCACGCCGTATTCCTGGGATACGTCTTGGCAGATCTTCGAGAGTTTTATTGCCGCCTCGCCTGTGGCTTCGCTATAGGTTTTGTAGTTCAGGACTATTATGGTCATGATCACCCTTCCGTGAGATACCAATTATACGGGCAGAGGTCGATCTCAAAGAGCAAATACGTTATGGTCTGGAGAACCGGACTTGAGGGCCCGGTAATAAGACTCCAGGGTCTCAGAAGGGACCGGTTTCCCGGTGAATAGCATTCGCACACAACCGCGATAAATCAAGGCTGTAAGGGGCAGGAGGCCCTTATCCTCCTGGTGCAGGATGTGATACATGCGGCCTGCCGGCTCTGAGTAGTCCAGCTTTACCAGACGCACTTCCCGGTGGTCCCCGGCGAACCTGAGAACGGCGGGCTTGCTCTCCTGGCAGATCGCGCAATCCTCCCGGCCGATGAAGAGCATCACCGGCTGCTGCATCTCGCTGATCTCCTCTGCCAGGGACACCGCCGCCCCGTAATTCTTCTCCAGGAACCGGTCCACGGCCGCCCGGACCTCGTCCATCTCCTCCGAGGATATCCCGTACTTTGCGGCCAGCATGGACCGTAGACGGTCCCTATTTTGAGCAAGGAACTCCTGGACCAGGCCCGTCAACTGCATGAAAGGGCTTTTCCCTCAAGAGATAAAATGGTAATGGTTAACGGTATGATGGATGAAGGCCTGAGAACAGCTTCTCAAGCCATCACTTCTTCCCTCAGAATGTACCTGATGAGGTCTTCGGAGAGCTTGGTCTCCCTCTGCACCCTCTTCACCGTCTCGTCTATGCTCTTGCCGTCGGCCAGCAGAGATGAGAGCCTGTTCTTGACCTTCTCGGCTACGGTGTAATACTCGTCGATGTCCTTGCGGTGGCCCCACACATCACCCTTCAGAATCTCGACGCCCTGCAGCTCCAGGAACTGCTGAGCGGCCTTGGACATGGTCTGGTGATAAGAGGGCGGAATCTGGACTGCCCTGAGCCTGGGACACGAACGGACCAGGCTCATGACATCCATATTAGAGGCCCTGAAAGCCAGATGAACGACCTGCTCGTTGCGATTCAGGTCGGTAATCTCATTCTTGGAACTCACAACCCTAAGTCTCATGTTCTGAACTATGATCTTAAAATATTTATAGATAATGGTAATGATAGTAATCCATTAACTGATATTCTAAGACCAGAAACACATGCTATAAAATATTTATGTATTGCTTCTTTTCGCGTAAATTATGTACAAAGATATCTTAAAGAGACGAATAACTTGGTCAGAAATAAAATATGTTTAAAAATGTAGGGAGTCGGGACATCCTCCGACAGTCACGGAAAAGATGCTGGGAGAGAGCAACGGGTCAAAAGCCGTCCAGAGGCTGATAAGGTGGAGAATGGCAGGGCAGTCCAGGCAGAAAGAAGCCTGGAAGAATGTTGCCGGGATGGAGAGAGGCTCGACGGAGAATATTCGATGGACGAGGCCTGTGGATGGATGCCTGAGGATGGATGCCTGAGGATGGAAGCCACAAAGGAAGAAGTCAGATGAACATGAGCCCTGTGAAAGAGTCCGAAGAGATGTCCCGATGAAAATTCCA
>JAAEEW010000235.1 GCA_013415595.1 Methanosarcinales archaeon
TGAGGAAATTTTCTCACCCAATCCTCGCTGCCATCGGTCTCAGCAAAACATGAGATAAGACTATCACGCATTTTGTAATTATTAAAATAAATAATTTATTAACTATTTCTTAACCGATGACCAATGGAGACGTCTTCAATTGCGATGCTGGGCCATAGGAACGATATATATTCTTAAATTAAAATCTTTATATCATAATTTAGATTGTTTATTAAATTTATATCCGCAATTCTTAATGTGCTGTATGTCCTCAGGCGTCAGGGGAAATTCCCTGCAGATATCCGGCCGGTGGGCGTAAATTCTGCAGCGATTGCCACTGGCGTCATGTGCCGGGCAGCCTCGACAGCATTTGCCGCATCTATTACACTTACCCTCTCTCATGGATTGCCACGCTGACACTTCCTCTCGTCTCAGATACCAGGCTACTCGTCTTCTGATCCATCCGTCAATCATGGCATACCCTATCCGGTCGCACTCCAGCAATGCTTCGGGGAGGGCCTTTGGAGTGAAACCACTTGTGGCAATCAGGTAGTTAAGCAACCATATTTAAAATAAATCCTTCTTTGCCGACCTGGGAGATAGGCAGGCATAGTGCCAAATGAAGCCTGTTCTCGTTTTCGAGCTCCTCTGGCCTCGAATTCCCGAATCGCTGAGCCGTTTAATTTTATTAATATGTATATTTATTAAGTATTTATAAAAGGATTGCCGGGGAGATCAGACACTCCCCGTGCAAGGGGGCATCTTCCCTGGCTTTGCGCCTCAACAGCAGCAAAGAGCTCAAGCCAACTGTTTCAGGAGTAGCACGTCTCCTCTATGGCTTTGCCCTCCTCAAGATCGCCAAATCCCTGGGCCGGCCAGATGGACGGCGAGCTTTACGTTCTCACGGGCAGCATGAGATTTCGGCAGCCAACACGTATTCCATTCGCCGAAATCTTTCCGTGAGCCTTCCCGCGGGCAAAATGGAGGGATGGTGTATATACCACTGGACGGATGATGATCTGGAGAGTTGCATGGACACAAACGAAACGAACGGCCGGGGCATGGGCTTGCAGGCGCTCCTCCCTTTCTTTGCCATCGCTTTCGGGCTGGGCTGGGGCATCGTGGCCCTCTTGATATTCTTTCCCGACCAGATCGGAGCCATCTTCGGCCCCATGGGCTACACCAATCCTCTGTTCATCCTGGCCGTATACTCACCGGCCTTTGCCGGCATCTTCCTGGTGTGGAGATTCTACGGCGCCAGGGGCCTGCAAAGCTACTTCCGGCGCCTGACCTTGTGGCGGATGCCGATGGCCTGGTGGGCCTTCCTGCTGGCAGGCATTCCTGCCGCCTTCTACCTGGGCGCAGCCATCAAGGGCACCATCACAGAGCCGTTCCCCTTCTCTCCCTGGTACGGCGTCCTGCCGGCCCTGGCTGCAGGGCTGTTTATCGGGCCTATCGAGGAGCTGGGCTGGCGCGGCGTGGCCCTGCCTCTCTTGCAGCGCCGCTTCTCTCCGCTCTTTGCCAGTCTGATTCTGGGGGCCATCTGGGGGATCTGGCACCTGTCGGCATTCTTTCTCAGCGGAAGCCCCCAGAGTGCCTGGTCGTTTGGTCCCTACTTCGTTGGAGTCCTGGCCATCACGGTCATTCTGACCCCCATGTTCAACGCCGCCCGGGGGAGCATTCTGGTGGCGGCTTTGTACCACTTCCAGATGAACGGCCCGGCATGGCCGGATGCCCAGCCCTGGGACACCATGGTCTTCGCCCTGGCGGCGGTGGTCATCGTGCTGTTGAACCGGAGGACCATGTTGACCGGCGAGGGGGCGGTGACCGAAGTGCTCATGCCCGGAAAATGAGGCCGCCGGCCCCCTGGCCGATACCTCCCGGATTTTTGGAAAACGGCCAGGCGGGAAAGAAGCCTCACTTCGGTCCAGCTCTGCCATCCCCACCTTGCTCGTCTGTCTGCAGACATCCTTGCTGGCCATCCTTCAGGATTGGTTGGAGCCATCCATTTGCACCGCCCATTTGCACCGCCCATTTGTACCGCCCATTTGCCTATGAATGCGTCCGATTTCCCGGCGCTGCCATCCCTCGATATAAGCCCCGGCTCGACTCTGGCAGGAGGCATCGAGTGCCCCCTGGCAAAGTGTTTTGCCCTGGAGACGTGGATGGTCGTTCAATCGTCGCCCCGGGGACGAACTTCCGGGGCTTTTTCCCGGCGGATGCTGGAGACTCTCGGCATGAGCGGGCCGCAGGTAGGTGCTTTACTTAGGGGCTGCACGTCCTACAGTCCCATAGATCATGATCGGCAGTCGCATGATCTGAGCGGCGAGATTTAAAAGCCCGGGCTCTCCTGATTTAGGCACAAAATTTTCATGTTCGCCCTCTTGGACCCGAAATCTATAAATATTTCTATGTGCCTAAGCGCGGTCCGTGAAATCGTTTACCCGGGTAAAAAAAATAAACGGTCAGGAATACCTCTACGAGATCACTCCTTACTACGACAAAGAGAAGAAGCAGATCAGACAGAAGAGCAAATACCTGGGAAAGAACGTCAACGGCGTCCCGGTAAAGGTCCGGAGCCACGGGAAAACGCCGGAAAAAGTGCTGTCATACGGCGAATTTCTGCCCTTTCAAAAGATTGTAGGCCAGCTAGGCATTGATAAAATTTTAAAGGACATCATGCCGGAGAAGCAGGTCTGGCCCATCCTGACCCTGGCCATGAATTACGTAACCAGGCCAATGGCCTTAACCCACATCCAGAGCTGGTACGGTGGCACCGTCTTTGCCCACGACCGCCCCGACCTGCATCTGTCTTCCCAGAACCTTTCCCGATTGCTCTGTCAGATCGGTGAAGGCTCGACCAACCACGCATTCTCTCGAGCATTCATTCGCCAGGCATCCACCTCCAGCACCCTGGTCTACGATATTACCTCGCTGTCATCGTACTCCCAGGAGGTCAACCTTCTGGAGTATGGATACAACAGAGATGGGCTCGACCTTTCCCCAGGTCAATCTCTCTCTGATCGTGGATAAAGCACTGAGCATACCGGTGATGTACGACCTATATCCGGGGAGCATCGTTGATGTGTCTGCGCTGAAAAACACAATCAAGAAGCTCAGCGACCAGGGGATAAGCGATTACACTCTGATCATGGACCACAGCCTATTTTCCACTGCCAATATCGAAGAGCTGGTGGCTAACGATATGTCCTTCATCATCCCCCCGGCCAGCAATCTCAAGGGCTTCAGAGAGGCCATATCCGCTATTCATTACAGCATCGACGATCCTCAGTTCCTGGAGCTCTACCACAAGGAGCCTCTGTTCGTCATGCCCACCACCATCGACGTGGGGGAGATGGAGCTCAAAGGTTACGCTTTTTACGACCAGAGGCGTGAGCAGCAGGAGCGAAACTCGTTCTACAAACGACTGTACGATGTGGTGGAACGCCTCAAAGCGGTGAACCTGAAGCCGTGGATGGACCCTGCAGTGGTCTTCAGGGAGATTGCCAAACGGGATGCCAGGTTCATCGAGTGGCAGGTGGTGGATAACAGGTTCGAGGTGGCGATCAGGAAGAATGCCGTGTCTCATAACGTGAATAAGATGGGCAAGTTCATCCTGCTCTTTCACGGCGAACTGACCTGGGAGCAGTGCCTCTCCCTCTACCGGGGAAAAGACATTCTGGAGGAGGGATTCGATATCCTGAAGAACGATGTGGACCTGATGCCCGAAAATGTCCGAAACGACAGCGGCCTTCGTGGCTATCTGTTCATAGCGTTCCTGGCCCTGATTCTCAGGATGGCCCTCATGCAGATGATGGCTGACGCCGGTTTGACCAGGAAATACTCTGTAGAAGGGATATTGACTGAGCTGGAGAAGATCAAGCTCATGATCCTTCCCGACGGCCAGAAGATGGCCACAGAAATCACGAAGAAGCAGCGCGAGATCCTGAACGCGCTCAACCTGTGCCCCTGACTGTGAGCCCCTGACCGGCGGGCGGGCTCCGGGCTTAAGAGGCCGACCGCCCTGAGAAGGCGGCATCTTGCGGCATTTTATCCGGCCCTGCCGTGGCACTTTTTGTACTTCAGTCCGCTGCCGCAGGGGCAGGGATCGTTTCTTTTCGGCTTGAAGATCGTCCTGGAGATCTGCCCGTCTTTCGTGTAGTTCATGACGTTGGCAGGAGCTCGTCCCTGCTTCAGCTCGCTGGCCATGAACCTCATGGGGCCGTCGATGTGCCTGAAGAACTCTTTATAGCCGGGACATAGATAGTTGAGTCCCGGCTGGCCTTCAGGCGTCCTGGCGAGGCGGTTCTTGGGGCATTCTCCATTGCAGACGAATCTGACCTCACACTTCAGGCAGCATCCAGGCAGAGAATCCAGCTTTTCCCGGCCGAACTCTCGCTGCTTCCTGGAGCTGGCAAGCTCAGCCATGCTCATCTCTCTGATATTCCCCAGAAGGCATTTGGGTTCGACAAAGTGATCGCAGGAGTACATATCGCCGTTGTGCTCCATGGCCATGGCCGTTCCGCATGTGGGCGAGAAGGAGCAGATTCCTGTGGGCAGGCCTGTCCAGGCGGCCAGGGCCACGTCGAAGATTTGCACGAAGACCTTCCCCACGTCTCTTTTAACCCAATCGTCGAAGATGGCTATCAGAAAGCGGCCGTACTGCTCGGGATCGACGGACCTGTCGGTGACATTATCTCCCTCCTGAAAGCCGGTGTCGTTGTCCCTCTCCACAATGGTTATGAACTGGATGAACTCCGTCTTGACCTCATCTCTGAGAAATCGATAGACTTCCAGGGGATGGTCCATATTGGCGGCGTGAACAGTAGTAAGAATATTGAAATCTACCTTGTGCTTGCGTAGCAGCCGGGCTGCCTTCATAACTCTATCGAACGTCGGCTTGCCCGCTTTGTCCACCCGATAGGCATCGTGAAGTTCTCTCGGCCCGTCCAGGCTAAGGCCGATCAGGAAATTGTTCTGGCGAAAGAACCTGCACCAATCGTCGTCGAGGAGGGTGCCGTTGGTCTGCATGCTATTGCTTATGGTCATTCCCGGACGCCGGTACTTCTCCTGATAGTGGATCGATTGCCTGAAGAATTCCAGGCCCATAAGGGTTGGCTCTCCGCCCTGCCAGGCGATGGTGGCGTGCGAAATATTCTGGGCCTCGATGTACTGGCGGATATAGGTCTCCAGGAGCTCGTCCGACATTCTGAAGCTGCTATGGGGGTAGAGGTTCTTCTTGGACAGAAAGAAGCAATATTTGCAGCCCAAATTGCACGCGGCTCCCGTGGGCTTGGCCAGGAGATGAAAGGCAGAAAGGCGATCCGTCTTGCGATTCGTCTTAGCCATCGACATTAACGATTCCGGTGGATGCTCATTAATCTTTGGCAAATGGCAAAATATGGTACCTCCCTCTGGGGCTTCAGGTGGAGCTTTTCCCCTGCAGATATGCCGGCGAAATGAAGGAAGCAAAATACTGGGAGGATGAAGATCCCGATCTTCATCTCTGAGCTCAAGGGGCTACACCATCCCAAAGCTCATGCCATATTCGGAAATGCCCGGAGCGGGGTATTGGGGACCTCTGCCATGCTGGCGACGAGCCCCCGGCAGATCCTCAGTGCCGCGTTGATCACGAAATCGTGCTCCCCGGCTATGTTATGCTCCTCTCCCGTATCCATCTCAATGTTGTATACCGCAGGTATCTGGCCATAATCACTTCCCGGTCCTGGAAGGAGTCGTATGTACCTGAAGTGCAACCTGAACTGGTGCCTAGCTCAGGCATTTGTCAGGCTCTTTCTCCCTGGACAGGAATGCCGCCGCCGTGGCCAGGACCATGCATATCAGCATGAACAGCCACACGTCTTTGTAGGCCTCCAGAGATCTGGTGGTGAGCATCAGGCCGGAGACCTGCTGCAGGATCGCCCCTCCGGCGAAGGGAAATATGTTCAGGGCCGCGGTGCTGGTCCCCACGATGGTTATGGGGAAGAGTTCCTTGACCTGGGCGAAGCTGACCACGAAGAAGCCGCCGAAGAATCCAAATGCGAAATTGATGGCCATATAGGCCTCTGTGCTGGTGATCTGTCCGGCAGTCGTCCATATCACGGCCCAGATGATGGTATAGGCCAGGCTGCCGGCTATGAGCACCTTCTTGCGGGACTTCAAAATCCTGTCTGATATGTACCCGGCAGTAGGGCAGCCCAGGATCATGCCCATGCCGATGAAGGTGAGCACCAGGCCATAGGTGGCCCTCTCCCATCCCAGGACGTCGTGGAAGAACGGTCCCGCCCACAGCCCTTGATAGACCATGATGCTGCCGTACATGAAGAAGAACCATATCGCCAGGGGCCAGAACTTCATGCCCGATCCGAAGGTCATCCTGAGGGCACGGCTCATGGGAATCTTCTCCGTCGTCCCCGCCCCGGGATTGGCCAATCCCGTCTCCTGGGCCTCGATCTCCGCAATGTTTGGCAGATCGATGTCCGAGGGGCGGTCCCGGACGATGGCCCAGGCCGCCATCGCCAGGACCAGGGTGAGCAGTCCCAGCATGAGGAAGACCTGCTGCCAGCCCAGAGCGTCGGAGATCAGGGCCAGGGGACCGGCGGCGCTGAGGGCGCCGATGTTGCCTGCTGCCAGCAGGATGCCGGAGAGGGACGCAAACTCGTTCCTGCGGTACCAGGCGGCCAGAATCTTCATGGTGGGGATGTACACCATGGCCACGCCTACACCGATCAATAACCGGCCGGCGACCACCTGCTCGAAGGTGGAGGCCGTCCCGGTCAGCATGGCCCCGGCTGCGGCCACCAGGGTGAAGATGCTGACCGTTTTTCGCGGTCCCCAGCTGTCGGTCAGCAGTCCCGCGGGCATCTGCATGATGGTGTAAGCATAGAAATATGCCGAGCTCAACAGGGCGATGGAGGCCGCATCCACCCCGAAGGTGTTTTGCATGTCCGTGGAGACCACAGCCGTGGACACCCGGTGGAAGTACACAAAGAAGTAGGCGAAGGCCAGGACCCCGAACACGGCCAGCCGGTAGCTCAGGACCTTCTTCACTTTGCTCTGTTCCAATGCCATGATTACAGTCCTCTCAATAATAAGATGGGACGATGAATCTTTGAGCAGTGGATCGGCCGGCCTTCATTTGGCCGGAGGTGACGGACCTGCTGGTCAGGTGATCAAATTGTCCGTCCAGGCACGGCACAGGGCGGTCTCCTGGGATCACTTCTTCTCCGTTGTGTGGTCAGTCCTGGATGGATTTTCGATCGGCTTCCGGACTTTTGGGGAAATAATCTAGATCAG
This sequence comes from Methanosarcinales archaeon, assembly GCA_013415595.1. Taxonomy (GTDB): domain Archaea; phylum Halobacteriota; class Methanosarcinia; order Methanotrichales; family Methanotrichaceae; genus JAAEEW01. Next base: position 7,276 of record JAAEEW010000235.1, read on the forward strand.
GAGTCTCCACTGCCTGGCGAACCTCATCCCGTATCCACATCCCGTCTCCAATTCGATTCACCAGTATTTACACGAACCGGTATCTCAGGGTCATTAAAATTTCGTTTTGTCTGAAATTTCGTTTTGCCTGGATAATTTTTCCGTTTGTCACTGTCCGTCCAGGAACGGATGTCTTGACCAAATCGAAGATCCTGATCTTCGCTTCGGGAACCCCTTTCTGGAAACTCTCATCTGGTGCCGGCATCCTGTTGTGGCAGCGGCGGGGCACCGCGGCTATATGCCGTTGAATCCAGGACCACCAGCCAGTCGAAGTCGGTGAAGCTCTGAGGGGTCAGGGCTACGTAGGACTGGTTTTTCGTGCTGCCGGAGCGAGTTGGAAGGGCGGCGATCTCATGAGCCAAAATCCTCTGGCCTCTGTGGGTGGGAATGAACCGCGCCGGCCCGGGCCGGGCAATCAGCCGTGCCTCGAGAGTGCCCTGTTCAGGGCGGCCGATGCCATTTTCGTCCGAAACGCCCACAGCCGAACCGATGATCCCGTAGCGCGGGCCGAACGTCTCATTGAGTTGCGACCCTGCCGGCCACCAGGTGTACCAGGGCAAGGCCGCCTTTCCCCGCTGCAGGTGACTGTTGTGCGCGAAGGCCATCACCTTGCCCCGTCCCCGTCCCCGTTCACGGCCCACGATGTACGCAAGATTATCCGCCATCAACGCATCGCGGATGCCCATGAGAGTGCCATAGTCCGGCTTTCGGGCCACCTCGGCATGAAAGTTCAGCAACTCCCGCGCCACCCTGGCGTACTGGAGTGCCTCTAAATAGCGTTCCTGGTCGCTATTTGCCACCAACTCCGGGCGGCGCGTCCGCAGTTGGATAATGAGGTCCTCCGTCTCCATTCGCAGTGCAGTTGCGGCGGGCGAGAGTCCCACCGCCTTGGCCGGATCGGCCAGAGCTGCCTGGTTCTCCCAGTTATAGTCCGGTCCGATCAGCGAGTCCATCCGCTGGCGGCGCTCCTGGACGCCGGGATAATCAATCGAGGCCAGGTAGTCGAGGACAAAATGGAGTACCTGGGCCGGGCTGGCGATGGTGGCAGTCAAGACCGGAATATCGAAGCCGTAAAAACGGAGCTTTATGTCGTGGGAATCATCGGCATTGTAGCTGCGCATCCACTCCACGAGTTCCCGATTGGACTCCAGCCGGCCAAAGCCGTGACTGAAGCCCGCGTCCTGCACATCCTCATACGATTCCGGGCCCCGGCCGGCCACGTAATCATTCATTATGCGCCCCCTTGGAAAGCTGTTCTCCATGGCTATGGCGCTAAAGCCATGAGTCTGCACCAGGCGCTGGAAGAGCCTGTTTCGAAGCATTAGAATGTCCTCCCCGCCGTGGAGCGCTTCTCCAAAGCCAAGCAGATCCACGGAGGGATCAAACGAGGCCATGATCCTGTCAATGGCGGCGTTCAAGGCCTCCGACGATTCGTCGGACGAATCGATGGAGAACGAAGTGGCATGGTCATGAATCCAGCTGTCGATTGTGTCACGCATCATGGCTGGGGAGATCACCTGCATAATTTCATCTGGATGGCATTGTCTTTGCCAGATTTTCGCTCTTAAGCCTTCTTCTTGTGGAGTCACGTGCAGGCACGATGGGGCAAAGCTCCGGCTCCACACTGGACCCTGGAGCGGTCCTTCAGCGTCATTTCCATTAGGGCCAGCTTCAATACGACGAAATTAATTTAATTATAAAATTAATGTGTAGCTATCACAATCACCCACCAGTTTATAATTATGTAACATGAAATAAAAGCTATTGCAGAATATTTATCA
>JAAEEW010000236.1 GCA_013415595.1 Methanosarcinales archaeon
CACCGGCGCAGTCATTTAGATCCCTGCTGCCCTCCTCCGCGCCCCCCCAGCCTCTCCGGCCACCCCTGACACCGGCTGCACCTGACCGGGCCCCTTCTGGCCCGTTTTGGTCCTTCCGGTTCCTGTCCGACCGCTTCAGGCTCCTTTTGGCTTCTGCGGACCCGTTCCTGGCCCCTTCCCCACTCCCTCGCCGCCCCGCCGTCCCCGGGGCCAGGATCCCGGAACCCCGGCATGAACCCCGGCCTCCAGCCCGGTGCAACCATAAGAGAGAAAAAGGTCCAGTTTCACCACTGTGAGACAGGCTTTGGCACGGGTCTCTGGGCAATAGATAGAGGACGGGAAATGGGCGTTTCCCAATCGGAGATAACTACAAATAAGGCGTGGGGGATGTCTCCGTCCTGCATACCTATGACCTCGACGACCAGAAAGGGTGCGGAAAGGATGTAGAACGGGTGTAGAAAGGGCAGAGAGAGGGATCAGAGAGGGATCAGCATGATGGAGAAGATTGAAGAGATCGGTTTGCGGGTTCGTGAGTTAAGGGAGCTTTCCAGGGTCACCGTCGAGGAGATGACAGAGTATCTCAACGTCCCCGAGGAGACCTACCGCTGCTACGAGGGAGGAAAGATGGACATCCCGGCCAGCGTTCTGTTCAAGATCGGACAGATGCTGGACGTGGACCTGGGGTTGCTCCTCACCGGGAAAGAGCCCAGAATGAGCATTTTCACCGTCACCAGGAAGGGCGAGGGCGTGGAGGTGGAACGCCGCAAGCAGTACAAATACGTCAACCTGGCCGGCAAGTTCAAGCACAAGAAGGCCGAGCCCTTCATCGTGACCGTCGAGCCCAGGAAGAACAAGCCGGCCGTCTACAGCCACCCCGGCCAGGAGTTCGACTACGTGCTAGAAGGGTCCCTCAAGATCTACATCCACGACAACGAGATCGTCCTCAACGAGGGCGACTCCTTATTCTTCGATTCGTCTTATGAGCACGCCATGGAGGCCCTTAACGACCAGCCGGCCAAGATGCTGGTCGTGGTCATGTAGGGGAGAGGAGAGGGATAGAAATTGACTTCGCTACTGTCGAGATTCGTTTCAAGAACCGATTTCGAGTCTTATGAAGATTTCAAAGAAAATTTTAAAATTATAGTCCCGGAGAACTTCAACTTCGCCTTCGACGTGGTGGACGTCTACGGCCGGGAAGACCCGGAGAAGAGAGCCCTGGTGTGGTGCAACGACTCGGGAGAGGAGAAGATCCTCACCTTCGGGGAGATCAAGTTCTTGAGCGACAAGGCGGCCAACCTATTCCAGAAGTTCGGCATCCAGAAAGGCGACTGCGTGATGCTCACCCTGAAGAGCCGCTACGAGTTCTGGATCTGCATGGTGGCCCTGAACAAGCTGGGGGCCATCGCCATCCCCGCCACCCACATGCTGAAGAAGAAGGACCTGGTCTACCGGATCAAGCGGGCCAACCTGAGAATGGTCATCTGCATCGAAGGAGACGGCGTTCCGGAAGAGGTGGAGGGAGCACACCGGGAGCTGCCCGACTACCCCCTGAAGAAGCTCTTCGTAGGCAACAAGAATGACGACCGGCCGGGCTGGATCAACTTCGACCGGGAGCTGGAAGCGGCCTCCCCCGACTTCGCCAGGCCCACAGGCGACCAGGCTACCAGCAACAGCGACATCCTGCTGGCCTACTTCACCAGCGGAACCACCGGCTACCCCAAGATGGTCAACCACGACCAGACCTACCCCCTGGGCCACATCCTCACCGCCAGGTACTGGCAGAACGTGGAGGACGACGGCCTGCACTACACGGTGGCAGACAGCGGCTGGGCCAAGGCGGTGTGGGGCAAGCTCTACGGCCAGTGGATCGCCGGCTCGGCCATCTTCGTCTACGATTACGACCGGTTCGACGCCGGCAGGATGATGGAGAAGATCGCTGCCTACGGAGTCACCACCTTCTGCGCCCCACCCACCATCTACCGCTTCATGATCAAGGGGGACATGTCCAGGTACAACTTCTCCACCCTGAAGTACGCCGTGACCGCCGGCGAGCCCCTCAACCCCTCGGTCTACAACAAGTTCCGGGAGACCACTGGACTTCGGCTCATGGAGGGCTTCGGCCAGACGGAGACCGTGGTCAGCATCGCCAACTACCCCTGGATGGAGCCCAAGCCCAGCTCCATGGGCAAGCCCAGCCCCGGCTACGACGTGGTCCTGGTGGACCGCAACGACCGGGTGTGCGAGGTGGGCGAAGAGGGCGAGATCGTGATTAAGACCGATAAGGGCAGGCCGGCCGGGCTCTTCGTGGACTACCACCTGGACCCGGAGAAGGTGAGAAACACCTGGCACGACGGCTACTACCACACCGGAGACACGGCCTGGGTGGACGAGGACGGCTACTTCTGGTTCGTGGGCCGCACCGACGACATCATCAAGAGCTCCGGCTACCGGGTGGGCCCCTTCGAGGTGGAGAGCGCCCTGCTCACCCATCCCGCCGTCCTGGAGTGCGCCGTCACCGGAGTTCCCGACCCCCTGCGAGGCCAGGCGGTCAAGGCCACGGTAGTCCTGATGAAGGGCTACGAGCCCTCAGAGAGCCTCAAAAAGGAGCTGCAAGACCACGTGAAGAAGGTCACCGCTCCGTATAAATATCCCAGAATCATCGAGTTTGTAGAAGAGCTCCCCAAGACCATCAGCGGCAAGATCCAGCGGTTCGAGATCCGGGAGAAGGACAAACCCTACCCCCTGATCAACGCCCTGGAGTGCAAAGCCTGCGAGAGGTGCATCCTGGCCTGCCCGACCAACGTCCTGAAGATGGGCGAGGAGTTCAACGAGAGAGGATACCACTTTGCAAAGTATTCAGGAGACGGCTGCATCGGCTGCGGGGCCTGCTACTACACCTGCCCGGAGCCCCTGGCCATAGAAGTCCACATTCCGTTAAAGGAGAGCGTAGAGGAGAAATGAAAATGCCCGCTCAGTTAGTTGCAGGGAACAGCGCAGTGATCGTTGGAGCATTGTACGCGGGCTGCGACTGTTTTTTCGGTTACCCCATAACCCCGGCCAGCGAGATACTTCACGAAGCCTCCAGGTATTTCCCCCTGGTCGACAGGAAGTTCGTACAGGCGGAGTCCGAGGAGTCGGCCATAAACATGGTCTACGGGGCCGCGTCCACCGGCCACCGGGTCCTGGCAGCGTCCTCGGGCCCGGGAATCAGCCTGAAGCAGGAGGGGATCTCCTACATCGCCGGAGCTGAGCTGCCCTGCGTGGTCGTAGATATCGCCAGAGCCGGACCGGGCCTGGGGAACATCGGCCCGGAGCAGTCGGATTACAATCAACTGGTCAAAGGCGGAGGCCACGGCAACTACAGGAACATCGTCCTGGCCCCCAACTCCGTCCAGGAGATGTGCGACCTGACCATGAAGGGCTTCGACCTGGCCTTCAAATACCGCAACCCGGTCATCATCCTGGCCGACGGGGTCCTGGGCCACATGGTGGAGACACTGGTCTTCCCGGAGACGGCCGTGCAGCCGGAGATAGACAGCTCCTGGGCGGTCTGCGGCAACAGGGAGACCCGGGGCAACCTGGTCACCTCCATCGCCCTGGACTTCACCGAGCTGGAGCAGCACAACATCAAGCTGCAGAAGAAGTACAAGCGGATAAAGGAGAACGAGGTGGACTGGAAGGGATACAGCCTCGACGACGCCGAGGTGGTCCTGGTGTCCTACGGCATAAGCAGCCGCATCTCCCGGGCCGCGGTGGACGCCGCCAGGGAGGAGGGGATCAAAGTGGGCCTCTTCCGGCCCATAAGCCTGTTCCCCTTCCCGCATGAGGAGCTGAGAGCCCTGGCCAACCGGGGCTGCAGGTTCATCTCCGTGGAGATGTCCAACGGCCAGATGCGTGACGACATCATTATGGCTACGGGCAAGGACGTGGAGCTGGTGGCCCGCTGCGGAGGCAACCTGATCTCCAGAGATCAGATCATGGACAAGATAAGGGAGGTGGCCTGAGATGGCAGCCAGGGAGAAGATAATCGGAGGACACAGGGGAATGTACAGCGAGTTCCCGAGGAAAGGGGGAAGCGCC
>JAAEEW010000237.1 GCA_013415595.1 Methanosarcinales archaeon
CAAAAAGGATGGGGGTCCAAATTCTCATAAATCAACCATCCAGATCGGAAATGAGATCGCTGCCAGAGTTGGTAGATAATGCTAAATAAACCTGTGGTCCTTCTAACCTGGATGATCGGCGGGCTCATGGAAAACGTGCTCTGGATAAGCCTTTTGCTCCTGCTTGGCTACACCCTGTCCGGACGGGAGAGGCTGGCTGGAGCCGGTTGGTTCATGTTCGGGTTTTACTGGCTATCCACGCCTGAGTACTACCTGCACATCCAGGATTACTTCAACGTAGCCCTGACCCTCCTGGCCGCTGCCTTTTCCTTCTACCTGGGGGTCCGGATCCTGTCCCGGAGGGCGTCAAGCGCGTTCTGCTGGGCCAGCAGAGCGGCGGCCATCGGGGGGGTCATGTACTTTCCCTTTGTGGAGATCTCCTCCCTGAACTCCTGGCTGATAGGCAGCACCACCCAGTTCACTTACCTGTTCATGGGGGCCTTCGGGGTGCCGGTGATCATGGAGAGATGGAACGTGCTGATCCTGAACGGCCGGGCGGTGGAGATAGTCCTGGCCTGCACGGCCATTGAGAGCATAGCCCTCTTTGCCGGTGTCATCCTCTCGGTGCAGGCTCCGGGGGGCAGGCGGTTTGCAGCCGTGGCTCTGTCCACCCTGGCCATCTATACCCTCAACCTGGGCCGAAACGCCTTCGTGCTCCTGGCCTACGGGGGGCAGTGGTTCGGAGCGGACAGCTTCTACGTGGCCCACAACGTCATTGCCAAGATCGGATCCACCATAGCCCTGCTGCTGATTGCCTACCTGGTATTCGCCCTGCTGCCGGAGCTGCTCAGCCACATCGATGAGCTCATCAAAGAGCTGCGCTTGAGCGTCAGGAATCCGGGGAGAGGAGACGCGTGAAGCTGGCTCGCGGCTGCTCCGCCTGGATCGTGCCCCCCTTCCTGGCCGCCCTGCTGCTGTTATTCCTGGATAGAGAGCTGGTCGCCGGGGCCTTTCTCTCTCTGACCCTGTTCATGGTCTACTTTCACCGGGACCCGGACCGGGTGCCGGGGGGGGAGGGCATGATATCTCCCGCAGACGGCAGGATCATCCAGGACCAGGGCTCAAAGGTGTCCATCTTCATGAGCCCCTTCGACGTCCACGTCAACCGCGCCCCCCTGGACGGGGTGGTCAGCGGCCTGGAGTACCGCTGGGGCGGGCACCGTCCGGCCTTCATGAACCCGGCCCGGCAAAACGAGCAGAACATCATCTACATGGAGACCCCCGGCGGACCGATACAATTACATCAGATAGCAGGGATCATGGCCAGGAAGATCGTATGCTACGTCAAATCGGGAGATAGGCTCAGTCGCGGCGACCGGGTGGGCATGATCCGGTTCGGCTCAAGGGTGGAAGTGATTATACCCGGAGGGTACAGCATTTTGGTAAAGAACGGCGACAGGGTGCGGGCGGGAGAGACCGTCATTGCGGTGAAGGGATAAATGAACATATTCAGATCGCTAGCTCCCCCGGACTTTCTATCTCTTCTGAACATCGTCTTCGGGTTCAGCGCCATTCTGTGCGCGGCCAGCGGCAGGATTTACCTCTCCCTGCTCCTGGTCCTGATAGCCGCCACCTGGGACGGGATGGACGGCATCCTGGCCCGGAGGAGGCCCGAGCCGGGGAACCTGGGGGCCAACCTGGACTCCCTGGCCGATCTGGTCTCCTTCGGAGCCACCCCTGCCGTCATCGCCTGGATAGCCTACCCCTCTCAAATCATGTGGCTGGCGGGAATGCTCTATGTGGTCCTGGGAACGCTTCGCCTGGCCAGGTTCAATATCTCCCCCCGGGACTGGACGCTTTTCGAGGGCCTTCCCATAACCTTCTCCGGAGTCTCGGTCTGTCTGAGCATACTGCTGAACAGCCCGGAGTTAACCATGGTGGCCATGCTCTTCCTGGCGGGATTGATGGTCAGCTCGCTTCCCTACCCCAAGATCAGGGACTATCGGATTTTGGGGGCCATCATCGTCGTGGCCCTGGGATCCATTATTCTGGGGTGGTCGGTGGGAGATTTCAGGTACTCAGGGATGGCCATACTGGTCTGTCTGGTGCCCTATCTGCTAAGCCCGGTGTTGATTTTATGGCGACAAAAAAGGAAACGGCAGCCTTTGAGGCCGGAATAAAGCTAGGAGCGCTCTATCATCAGTTCGTGGGCACTCCGGTGAGCCTGGAGACCGCAGAGAGCCTGGAGCAGGCCATGGCCAGGAGCATATCACTCCAGCCCCACGTCCGGCGGGTGGAGGTGCACATCAACCGGGAAATGCTGAAGAGAAACGTCTTTGGCTACGGCGAGCTGGAGGGGCGTATGATCCAGGCGGTGGTGGAGATTGATTATCTGGGGGAGCGTGCCGTGGCCCGGCTGGAGTACGATCCGGCAAAGGACTACCCTCTGATGAGCCTTGTGCACTGAAGGCCCCTCTCCCGACTTCGGCCGGACCCGGGGCCCTGCCGGCGGCTTTTTCCTGCGGGCGGCCTTTTTTTGAAAGTCTCCTTTGAACGACCTCCAAAATCGTCATCTTGAGGCCCTTCCATCCAGGAGGCTGACGGCCATCAGCAGCAGGGCGGAGACGGTGACCCCGGCCAGAGGATAGCTCTGGCCCAACAGCAGGGCGGTTGCCCCTCCTCCTATCAGTGCGGCCAGGGCTCCGTTCTCCGTCAGCTTCAGCCGCCCTCTGTAGAAGCCGGCGGCCACCGGGGCCAGCATGCCGCTGACGAAGACCGTGTAGGCCAGAAGAAGGGTGGCGATGATCCCCGGGCTGTAGATGGCCAGGGCCAGGGCGGCGGATCCCACGGCCAGAGTGCCCGCCCGGGAGACCTTCATCATGTCCCTTTTGCCCGAGCTTCGGGGGCGGTAGACGTCCAGGGTCAGGATGGAGGTGGCGGTGAGGAGCGTGGTGTCGGCCGAGGACATGAACGCCGCCAGCAGGGCCGCGGCCACCAGCCCCCTCTCCACCGGGCTCAGGAGGCCCATCATCAGGGTGGGGATGGCCTGCTCCGCCCCGATGTGGGGGTAGAGGGCCCGGGCAGAGATGCCCAGGGCGGCGATGGCGAAGGCCAGGGGGGCCAGAATCAGGGCTGCCCGCAGGGCCGATCTGGCCGCCACCTGGGGATCTCTGGCTGAGAGCAGCCGGGAGTAGATGTCCGGACCGATGAGGTAGGTGCAGCCCACGATGAAGACCATGGAGATCACATCCCGGCCGTCCATGGCCGGGGAGGTGGGAAAGCTCAGGCCCTGCATGGCCAGGGGCACGGCCTGGAGCGACCGGCAAAGGAGCAGGACCAGGCCAAATACTACCACCAGGAACTGAATGAGGTCCGTCCTAACCACCGATCGCTGCCCGCCGTGGGCGGTGTAGAGGACGAAGACCGCCGTGGAGGCGGCCATGTAGAAGGCCTGACTGCCCCCGAAGAGCACGCTCAGGACTTTCCCCGAGGCGATTATCTGGGCGGCGATGGTTCCTATCCAGGACAGGGCGATCAGAATCGCCGAGGCGGTCCTGGCCCGCTGTCCATAGATCGACCCTATCATCTCCGGCAGGGTGTAGCAGCCGGTGGCCCGCACCTTGTCCGCCAGGAAGAACGATAACACGGCCAGTCCGATGGTCCCGGAGAGCATCCACCAGGCCCCGGGAAGGCCTCTGCTGTATCCCAGGCCGGCCATGCCCAGGGTGGACGATGCTCCCAGGATGGTGGCGCAGAGGGTGCCGGTGAGGGCCAGCTTTCCCAGGCTACGTCCGGCCAGGTGAAACTCGTCCAGGTCCCGGCCCCTGGCCATGTAGCCGACGGCAAAGACGGCTGCAAGATAAAATATGATGATAGCTGGAGTCACCATCTCGCCCATGGCCCACCTCGATTGTAAACCAACGATCTCTAAATCAGGTTTACAATTATAAGCCTTCCTGCCAAACCTTTATATTCAATATTCTCAAATAAAGTGACGATGATCCGTCCTGAGAGCTTCATCCTGAAGGCCTTCCTGGCCTCGTCCCTCCTGGCGCTGGTCATTCTGGTCCTGGCCAACGGCCTCATCCAGATCTTCAGGTACGGGGCGCCCCTGCCTACCTCGGTGCTGCTCATCCTGGCCGCCCTCTCCTTCGTCCTGGCCGCCTCCTTCTTCGAGCGCTACGAGGTGGGCTCCATCATCTGGTCCATGCTGGTGGCCCTGGTGGGCACGGCCATGCTGGCCCTGCTCTCCGGGGGGGTGCTGCACCTGCTCACCATGAACAGCCTGTCCTGGGAGGACCTGATCTCCAGCTTCGCCGTGGCCATGATCGTCTCCATGAGCCTTTTGCATTACCTCAAGCGAAGCCTGGGCGAGATCGAGCAGTATTAGTATTACCTCGATATTTTGATCCAAAGCATGACCCTGGTGGACCCCTTCGGACGGCAGATAACCGGGCTCCGGATGGCTCTTACTCCCCGGTGTAACCTGCGCTGCATCTACTGCCATCACGAGGGGGAGGTGTGCCCGGAGAGGGAGATATCCCGGGACATGGCGGCCAATGTGGTGAAGGCGGCGAGCCAGATGGGTATCCGGGTCCTGAAGATCACCGGCGGAGAGCCGCTGATGCGCGGCGATCTGGAGGATATCGTGGCCTCCTGTTCGTCCCTTCCCTCCCCGCCGGACATATCCATAACTACCAACGGCATTCTGCTGGCAGAGCGGGCCGGATCCCTGGCCGAGGCCGGGCTGCAGCGGGCCAACATCAGCCTGGACTCCCTGAACCCGGAGACCTACCGGGCCATCACCCGGGGGCGGGAGGGGGACCTGGAGAGGGTGCTGGCCGGGGTGGACGCCGCCCTGGAGGCCGGACTGGGGCCGGTCAAGCTGAACATGGTCCTGCTGCAGGAGAACCAGGACGAGGTCTATCAAATGATGGATCTGGCCAGGGAGAAGGGTCTGGTCTTGCAGTTGATCGAGCTCCTGGACCTGAAGGGCCACGGCCTGGGCGGGGACATGGCCGGCATCGAGCAGGACCTGGCGGCCAAGGCGGAGATGGTGCGGACCAGGGAGATGCACCGGCGAAAGAAGTACTTCGTCTCCGGAGCGGAGGTGGAGGTGGTGCGCCCCATGGACAACACCGAGTTTTGCGCCCACTGCCACCGCCTGAGGGTCACTTCAGACGGCAAGCTGAAGCCCTGCTTGCTTCGAAGCGACAACCTGGTGGAGATCGGGACAAAGGACGTGGAAGAGATCAAAGCCCGTCTGCAGCTGGCCACGGCCAGAAGGGCGCCTTACTTTTTTCATTGATCGATCCGTCGGCACTTCCGGGGAAGAAGTGACCTCCTGGCGAATGGAGCAATTTTACTCGGGGAAGATCGGTGAGATGGCAGGCGGACTTTCCCAGGCCGTGTCCCTTTTTGGCCTGGCTCAGAGTGCGGCTCAGGGCCAATCGTGGGCAATGCAGGGGCCGTCCCCAGGCGCAAGGCTTAAATCAAATATACATAACCATTAAATGTTAACAACTTGATCGGCGAGGCTGAAGCATTGCTGTGGAAGTTATCTCATGTGGTCATGCTCGTGGCTCTTCTCTCCTTTGGAGGCTCCGGTGCTTACGTCCTGGATCCGGGGGATGAGCCTCTCAAGTACTCCCTCCCCAGGCCGTCGGTGGATATCAGAGAGCTGTCGACGTACACCGAGGTGCGAACAAGCCCCCTTCACCAGACCCTGGTCAATCCTGCCGACCTCACCCCTCCCCTGAAATAATGGACCATTTGAAAATAGCGGAAGAGGTCAGGCAGCTTCGCCCTCCTCCAGCCGCTGCTTTATCATCTCCTCTACGTCCCATTCCGATACTCCGAAGACCTCTCCCAGGATCTCTTTTGCCGCCTCCAGCTCTCTCACTGACATTCCCGCTTTGCAGCTTGTGAACTGCACCCTGCCGGCCCGATGCCCCTGAAACATGGGCCTGAGGCACTCCAGAACGCTTCCCATGATGGGCTATTACTGCGTGTAACCATAAATACCTTTTCTTAGAAAATGATAGCAGTAGATGATTTTAATAGATTATGAAAGTATGTATAACATACAAATAGGCCTCATAATCATCCGGTTCGCGGCTTCTTTTATGAAGTCTTTTTATGAAGCACTTTTTGCGACTTATTTATATGAATAATATTTTATGATTCCTCTTTCATGAATGCATCCGACATGCTGTCCATCTATGAAAGCGATATCCGGGCAGAAATAGGTTCACCGGGCGGGGCGAAACTGAAATCCCGGGAGAATCCCTCAGAGGGGCTGGACCTGGGGCCCTGGCGTTCAGTCCAGGTCTGCACTCTCCAGCAGCGCGGAGCACCTGGTGCAAAGGAAAGAGGGCTTGGCCTTCACCTGCTCCACGGAGATGGAGAGGCTCATCACGCACTCTCCCGGACAGTGGTCCAGGGCCAGGAGGTGGCCCACCTCGTGCAAGGCCTCCTTCATCAGGGCCTCCTCCTCCAGCCCGGCCCGGGAGAGGAGGGCGGAGCGGCCGGTGGCGCAGCCGAAGACCGGACCGGCGTGGGGCAGGGCGATCTGCCAGTCCACGATGCACAGGGTGACGTGGCGGCCGAGGGCCCGGCCCAGGTGCCGGAGCAGATGGACTGCGTCGCCGCCGGTGAGAGAGTCCACCCTCTGGCAGCGCACCTGGATGCCGTAGCGACCGTAGCAGTCCACGATGGCCCGGGCTAGCTTCTGCATCTCGGCACGCTTTGTGCGGCCAGTGTGAAGAAGTTGGACGATCATGTCGTGGTCACCGGGTCGGAGGCGTCTGGTCATCGGCAGCAGGCCCCGTGGATTTTCTCTGCCCTTTGCAGTCATATCTTTATCCCATGGGCTACAAATCGGTGAGCGATGAATGCAGAGACAAAGGCTCACCTCCTTTCGGTTGGCCGGGTGGAGCTGGTGGGGGAGGTCCCCTGGGAACGCTCCTCCACCGCCGGTCCGGGGGCCGGGGAGAGGTCGGTCTTCTTTGGCTCCGCCGATAAACTGGTGCGGCTGAACGTGGTTCCCAGCTCCCCTCTGAGGATGGAGGTGGAGGGCGGCAGGGCGGTCATCGTGGAGGATGGCCGGGAGCTGGTCCGGGGGGTCCTGGTGCGCCCCCTGGCCCACTGTCCCGAGCAGGCCTACATCACGGTAAGCGAGCGCTGCATCTTCGACTGCAAATTCTGCGCCGTGCCGAGGCTCATGGGTCGGGTCAAGACCCTGGCCGAGGTGCAGGAGATAGTGGAGCAGGCCAGCTCCCGGGGCGGCCTGAAGGCCATCTCCCTCACCAGCGGGGTGGAGGTCTCGCCGGAGCACGAGGCCCGGCGGGTGGCGGAGATGGTCCGGGCTCTATTGCCCTGCCAGGTGCCTATCGGCGTGTCCGTCACTCCCGCCAGGGGCTCCAGCCATCTCCTGAAGCAGGCTGGGGCGGTGGAGGTCAAGTACAACCTGGAGACGGTGGACCCGGAGCTGTTCAGGGAGGTCTGTCCCGGCCAGTCCATGGAGCAGATAAAGGAAGGACTGGTCGACGGGGTAGCCCATTTCGGCAGGAACCGGGTCTTCTCCAACGTGATAGTGGGGCTGGGGGAGACGGACAAGGTCCTCTGCCAGGGGATAGCCGAGCTGGCGGAGATGGGGGTCCTTCCGGGATTGAGGCCGGTCTACCCCCACCCCCTGCGACAGGACGAGCTGGAGATGAAGCGGCCCAGCATGGAGAGGATGCTCAGGCTGGCCCGCTTCACCAGGAGAGAGCTGGATAAGAACGAGCTCCGGGGGGACCGGGCTCTGACCATGTGCTACCGGTGCACCGGCTGCGACCTCACCCCTCACCGGGATCTGTGAACGATGTGAAAGGGATCTTCTGTCAGCCGAAAATGCAATGAGGCGCTCAGAACTCAAAATCCTCATCATGATCTCAGACAGGCCTTCTCATCACAGCGCCCGGAACTACCTTTTGCATGGTCTTTATGTAAAAAGCAATCGAATGATGCCCGGGGATGAACCTGGCCCAAAAAAGGTGGCTGGCCAGGGTGGGGGCTTGCTCGACTGCCCTGCAGAAAGGTTAAATCGCCAATCTCTCAGAGGTAGGAGACGATGAAGGTCGCTCTCTTGCAGCTCAACACCACGGTGGGAGACCTGGATGGAAATGCCCGGCTGATCAGGGAAGGGGTGAAGAACGCCGGGCCCTCTGACCTGGTGGTCACCTCGGAGATGTCCCTGCTCGGCTACCCGCCAAGGGATCTGCTCATGGATAGCGAGCTTGTCCGCCGGAGCTGGGAGGTTTTAGGCCAGCTGGCGCAGGAGCTGAAAGGACATCCACCGGTGCTGGTGGGCATCCCGGAGCAAAATCCCCGGGACGTGGGCCGGCCCCTGTTCAACTCTGCCGCCCTGCTGCAGAATGGATCGGCGGTGACGACCTTTCACAAGACCCTGCTTCCCACCTACGACGTCTTCGACGAGGACCGGTACTTCGAGCCGGCGGTGGGAGCTCAGATTCTGGAGCTGGGGGGGCTGACTCTAGGCATCTCCATCTGCGAGGACATCTGGAACGACCGGGACTTCTGGATGCGCAGGCGCTACCACACCGATCCGGTGGAGGAGCTGGTGCGGGCCGGGGCCAGGTGCATTCTCAATCTGTCCGCCTCGCCCTTCACCGTGGGAAAGCAGCTCCACCGCCAGGCCATGCTGGGGAACATGGCCCGCAAGTACGCTGTACCCTTCCTGTACGTCAACCAGGTGGGGGGCAACGACGACCTGGTCTTCGACGGCCGGAGCTGTGCCTTTGGGCCTGACGGCCGGCTGGCGGCCCGGGCTCGGGGGTTCCAGGAGGACCTGGTGGTGGTGGACCTGGGGGAGATGAGGGGCAGAGTGGCGGAGGACGACTTCGCCCCGGAGTCGGAGATCTGGAGAGCTCTGGTGCTTGGGACCAGGGATTACGTGCTCAAGTGCGGATTTAAGAGCGTGCTGCTGGGCCTCTCCGGGGGAATCGACTCCGCCCTGACCGCAGCGGTGGCTGCAGAAGCCCTGGGGCCGGATAACGTGCTGGGGGTGATGATGCCCTCCCCTTACTCCAGCCGGGGCAGCATCGAGGACTCCGAGCTCCTGGTCCGGAACCTGGGGATCAGGACCATGACCATTCCCATCCAGAGAATCATGCATTCCTTCCAGGAGGAGCTTCATCCGGCCTTCCAGGGGTTTGGGCCGGACGTGACCGAGGAGAACATCCAGGCCCGCATCCGGGGAAACCTGCTCATGGCCCTGTCCAACAAGTACGGGTCGATGCTGCTGACCACCGGCAACAAGTCGGAGCTGGCGGTGGGGTACTGCACCATCTACGGCGACATGTCCGGCGGGCTGGCGGTGATCTCCGACGTGCCCAAGACCATGGTCTACCGGGTGGCTCGCTGGCTGAACGCCAGGAGGCCGGTCATCCCGGAGAGCGTACTGACCAAGCCCCCCTCGGCGGAGCTGCGGCCTGGTCAGGCCGATCAGGACAGCCTGCCACCCTACGAGGTGCTGGACGAGATACTGCGCCACCACATAGAGGAGCACCAGTCCTCAGAGGAGATCATTGCCCGGGGATTTGACCCGGAGACGGTTGGCCGCATACTGCGGCTGGTCAAGGTGGCGGAGTTCAAGCGAAAGCAGGCTGCTCCGGGAATAAAGGTGACCGACCGGGCCTTTGGCAGCGGATGGCGGATGCCCATTGCCAGCAGGGCGGCCTGGAATGGATCGGTCTGAATTGGCACCCGTGTGAAGCGACGCGGTTTGAAGCGGCACGATTTGAAACCGCACGGTGTGAACCGGGCAGTTTCAAACGGGATTTTTGAAACGGGATAGTTGAGAGACCGGGCAATCCGGGACGGGGCAGGGTGATGGTGCCATTCCGGCAGGGCGACTCGCGTCTTTCAGACTTTCTCTCTGGACCAGGACTCCCGGGCAAACTGGATAATTTTAAGTATCTTATTCTGTGAATCAGAGATCAAGAGTTGGGTCATTACATGGTGGTGAGGACCGGTCTGGTTAGAGTATCTGTGCAGGTTGCGGGCCTTTTCTTGCTGATGCTGGCCCTGGACGGGGCGCTGGGCCAGGTCGGCGACGTAGCTAGCGATGCCGGCCTGGAAGTCGGGAACATCAGCTATTCGAGACTGAGCCTGGATGTGTATCTGGACCAGACCGGCAAGGCCCTGGTGACCGGATACGCCAGTGCAAAGGAGGGCCTGACGTTTCTCCATAGCTCCCAGTACAGCTACGAGAACGATACCGGCCAGCTCTATGCCCTTACCAACTCCCTCACCTGGAAGTCGGGGGACCTGTGGCGGGTGCAACTGGCCACCGACGGCTACTACGATGAGTATGCGGCCACCTTTTATCTGCCGGCCAACTCCAAGCTGGGGAACATCAACCGCACGGATGGTCTGCAGCATCTGATCTCCGCCTCCAACGACTCCTTCGTCATCTCCGTGCAGGGATTCGAGGTTACAGATCCCGTCACCTCCATCGAGTACCGGCAGGCTTTGCAGGAGACGGCGGCGACCAGGGATTCCAGCCCCCTGTACCTGCTGGCGGGGTTGCTGTTGATCCTGGGCGCAGCCGGTGGGGCGGCACTCATCAGGCGCCGGGGACTGCGGCCGTCCTCGAGAGCGGAGGCCGGGGGGGAGAGCCTGGCGTCCAGGGGGGAGCCCATCGATTCCCTCCCCCGGGCCAGGCCGTCGGCCTCCGGCGTGACGGCAGGCGGGACTGCCCATGGCCCGGGCGCCAGCCTCCCCGGGGAGGGCGAAGGGACCGAACAGGGGGCGCCTACCGCCGCTTCTGGGCAGGCTCCGGCAAGAGCTTCAGCTTCCATGCCAGAGGCATCCGCCGCCGGAGGCGCAGTGGGAGAGCAAGAGGCGTCATCCGGAGTGGGGGCGGCGGAGATGTCCCGGGAGCCAGCGGACCTGGATGCCGGGGAAGGTGTGATAGGTCGGGAAGATGAGGACGCCGGAGCAGCCGGGGAAGCTGGGGGTGAGTGGGAGGCCGGCCAGGGGACGCCGGCCCGGGAGGGGCGGGCCCCGTTGTCCGGCACGGAAAAGATAGAGATCACCAGCGAGATGGCGGCGGTGATGGAGACGCTGACACCCCGGGAGCGAAAGGTGATCAAGGCGGTGATCGAGAGCAACGGGCGGATCACCCAGGCGGAGATCAGGTATCAGACCGGGATTCCCAAGTCCTCCCTCACCGGAATTCTGCTCTCCCTGGAGAGGCGAAAGCTGGTTACCAAGAGGGGGTGGGGCCGGACCAACGTGGTGGAGCTATCCGAATGGTTCCGGTCCCAGAAGACCGAGTCCTGAAAGCCGCCCCAAAGTCCCGGGGCAGCCGGGACGGGCCTCAGCGCCGGATGGGGGGCCCACTGTCCCTGGGTATGGCGTTGGATATGGCGCTGTTCTCTGGATATGGCCCTAAGTCGCTCTCTTCCCGCAAGGACCGGGGCCGGGGCTGGGAAAGCCCGGCCTAGTCTCCCAGCTCATCCTCGATGGCGTCCAGCAGCATGACCATCAGCCGGTTCATCTCCACCAGGTTTTTGGCGCCGTCCAGTATCTCGTCCCCGGTATGGACATAGGGGCCTTTCTCCTCCAGCTCCTGGCTGCAGTTTTGCAGCAGGTGTTTTACGCTCAGCATGGACGACTCCAGGTGGAACTGGAGGCCGATGGCCTTTTCGTGGATGAAGGCCTGGTTGGCGCACCCGGGGCTCTCTGCCATTCGCCTGGCTCCAGGAGGGATGGTGAAGGTGTCGCCGTGCCACTGGAAGGCGGTGAACCGGCGGGGGAGCACGCGAAAGATCCGGGAGAGGCAGGCCTCCGTGGTCAGGCTCACCTGGTGCCAGCCGATCTCCCGATGGCCGTTAGGCGAGACCCTGCCCCCCAGGACGTCGGATATCAGCTGGCCGCCTAGACAGATCCCCAGGGCGATCTTGCCGGAGGATATGGCCCGGCGGATGAACCTCTTCTCCTCTGCCAGCCAGGGGTGTAGCTGGTGCTGGTAGATGTTCATGGGGCCGCCCATGATCACCAGCCAGTCGAAGCTGTCCAGCGGCGGGGGCGAATCGCCCAGAAACATCATGGTGCCGGAGACCTGGTGGCCCCGCTCCCGGGCCCAGCTCTCTATCTCCGCCAGGTCCTCGTAAGGGACGTGCTGAAGGTAGTGGATCCTCATCCGCTGTGATTGGGCCGGGCATTCAAATCAATGTATTTAAGAAAAATTAAGAAAAAGCAAGGGGCCGGGGTCCCGCTGGACGAATACAGTTAAATAGGACTACTGGCAACGGGATGGGTGCCCTTTTGTGCGGGGGTTGCCAAGTCAGGTCAAAGGCGCTGGATTCAGGGTCCAGTCTCGTAGGAGTTCGTGGGTTCGAATCCCATCCCCCGCACCAATTTACTAGTAATTTTTAAATACTTTGGGGTGCCATTATAGAATGGTGATCCCCGTGGTAAAGCCTGATAGATCTCGTTATGTCTATGTGTATTTGCCTTCTGCTGAGGATAAGCAGCGCTGGCAGACCCTCGCGGATGAAGCCGGAGTCCCGTTATCCAAGTTTGTTATCGCAGTGGTAGAGAGCACCCTAGCAGAGAATACAGAGTTCAAGCCTCGAGGAGAGATGGTCAAGGAGACGGGCCAACTCCGGAGCGAGAACAAGGCCCTCAAGGACGAACTCAAGCTCAAGAACATAGTGCTCGACAAGTATGAAGGCGAGCTGAAGCGGTACCGTAGCGAAGCTTTTCTGGAAGACAAGTTCGACGGCCTCCGGAAGTACAACAAAGAGCTTGTGACCATCCTGAAGCGCGGCGGTGTCATGGACAGCTACAAGCTTCTCAGTGAGCTTGGAATCGACCCTGGCGAGG
>JAAEEW010000238.1 GCA_013415595.1 Methanosarcinales archaeon
CATGGCGAGGAATCCTTTTAGAGTTAGTTGTCGGGTAACCGCAAACGGTGGGGTGCTTTGGTGCTCAGGCCGGTCTGGAAATGGCATTAGGCTGCGATCCTGGCGTCACTGCTGGCTCTCATGATGAGGGTGTACGCCGGAGCCGGCGTCATTCTAAACGGCCCCATTTTGATATTCAACTACGACCCTTACTACCACATTCGCCGAATAGTCTTCACCGTCCACAATTTTCCCCGCGTCCTGTGGTTCGACTCCTACCTGGACTATCCCCAGGGAATGGAGCTGACCTGGCCTCCCTTCTTCGACCAGCTGGCTGCGGCCCTGGCCCTGATCGTGGGCGCGGAGAGCCAGCGGGGAATCGAGATGGCCACTGCCCTCCTGCCTCCCCTGCTGGGGGCCGCCACCGTGCTGGTGGTCTATGTGATGGTGCGGGAGGTCCAGGACGAGCGGGCCGGAGCCCTGGCCGCCCTCCTGACTGCCATCTCCCCCTACTTCCTGCTTTACACCTCGTTCGGAGAGTCTGACCACCACAGCCTGGAGGCCCTGCTCATGTCCGGGGTGGTGGCCCTTCAGGCGGTGGCCCTCTCCAGAAAGCGCCCGGGCTGGTTCATTGCCGCCGGGGCCCTGATGGCCCTGATCGCCTACACCTGGCTGGGGGCGGCCATCTACTTCGGGATAATACTGCTTTACGCCGTGGTCCAGATCGCCCTGGACCTGAGGGCCGGGCGGTCCTCCCGGGAGTTCCTCCGGTCCATGCTGCTGGCCCTGGGGACGGCCCTGGTGCTCATGCTCCCCTTCAGCAACCAGGCCTGGATGTGGCCGTCCTTCGCCTCCCTGCTCACCTACGCCGGCGTCCTCCTCTTCACCTACGCCCTCTCCCTGGCCCTGCGGGGACGGGCTCCCTGGTACGCCCTGCCCCTGTCCCTGGCCGCCCTGGCTGCCGGCTCCTTTCTCCTGGCCGTCCTGCTGGACCGGCAGATGGGGGTGCTGGGCGGGGCGCATCGTCTGGCCCTCTCCACCCTGGAGTACCTGTTCGTGGGCCAGATGGTGGGAAGAATTGCCGAGGCCCAGCCCCTGATAGGCTACATCAGCCTGGCCTCCTTCCTGGGCGCCACCCTGCTGCTATTCATCCTGGGGGTCCTGGCCATGCTGAGGGCGATGGCCCAGAGGGGGGCGAGCAGAGGTCAGATCCTCTTCCTGATGTGGATGGTCTCCACCCTGATCCTCACCCTGGGGCAGGCCAGGTTCCTCTACCTGCTGTCGGTCAGCACCGCGGTCATGACTGCCGTTTTGTTCTGTGCCGCAGCCAGGGGCCTCAGAAGCAGGATGGGAAGGCCGGCCCCGGCTGTGGCCGTCTCCCTGATCCTGCTGGCCTTGCTGGTGGTTCCCCAGGCCCTGCTGGCCATCTCCGCCCCCGAGCTGCAGCCTCCCATCGCCGGAGACTGGTACGATTCCCTGGTCTGGCTGAAGGCCAACACCCCCCGGACCAGCTTCTACGACGACCCCGCGATGCGCCCTGAGTACGGGATCATGAGCTGGTGGGACTTTGGCAACTGGATACTCTACGTCTCAGAGCGCCCGGTGGTGGCCAACAACTTCCAGACCGGGGTGATGGACGCGGACCGCTTCTTCCTGTCGAACAGCGAGGCCGACGCCTCGGCGGTCATGGACGCCCGCATGGCCCGCTACGTGATCACCGACTGGGAGCTGATCTACAAGAAGTTCCCGGCCCTGGCCAACTGGCTGGAAATCGATCCCGACGACTACATCGGCTACCAGAGCACCGATTACTTCACCAAGGTGGTGATCAAGGACCCCATGAAGAACACCACCCTGGCCCAGCTTCACCTCTACGACTGCATCGGCATGGGCCGGTACCGGCTGATCTACGAGTCCGGCACCTACCTGGGGGAGGAGCCCCCCTCCAGCCGGGTCAAGATCTTCGAGTACCTGCCCGGAGCGGTGATCGAGGGGACCACATCCTCCACCGAGCCGGTGGAGGCCTTCCTGGCCATGGAGTCCAACCAGGGCCGGGCTTTCTACTACTACAACTACGGAGTGCCGGTGGACGGCTGGTACCAGATCCAGGTGCCCTACAGCACACAGGCCAGGTACGACACCAGGGCCACCGGCAGCTACCAGGTCATATCCAACGGCCGGGTGCAGAAGATAAACGTGAGCGAAGAAGACGTCTTGAAGGGAAATAGCGTTATTCTCCACTTCTGATCACACCCGTTGCCTGGGGATCAGAGGCCTTCATGCTTTTGAAAAAATAGATTCTCAAGCGTCTAGCAGGTCGATGGCCGCCTGCTCCGGGGGCACGGTGTTAATGCAGATGCCGGTGTTCTTCTCGAAGCCCGCCATCTTGCTCAAGACCGGCTGGATGCGGATGTTGAGGTGGTAGCCTTCGGAGAGCTGGTAGATCATGAGGTTGTAGGGCGGGTCCTTCAGCAGTCGGGAAAGCCTTCCCAGGCCTTCTCCCATGATCTGTGCCAGGCTCTCGCACCTCTCCCGGTCCAGCTCTTCCAGGTCTCCGTAATGCCGGCGGGGCAGTATCCAGGTCTCGTAGGGGCTCTGGGAGAAGAAGGGGGCCAGCAAGATCCAGTCCCGGTTGCCGGCCACCAGACGGGGCGAGGAGCTCTCCCGGTCCGCCACGGCGCAGTAGGGGCAGGACGGCCAGGAGGCCATGGCCTCTCGCTCCCTCATCAGCAGGGGCGGGAGCAGGGGAAGAGCAATCAGCTGGCTGTGGGTGTGGCTCAGGGAGGCCCCCGCCTCCCGCCCCCAGTTCTTGAATATGGAGACGAACCTGACATCAGGCATTTTTTTGTAGTGAATGTAGCGGTCCCTGTAGACCCCCACCAGCCGCTGCATTTGCTCTTCGGAGAAGCCGGCCGGGCTCTTTCCGTGCTCCGGGGACTCGATGATGACCTCGTGGTATCCCCTGCCCCGGAGGGCTGTCCAGTCCGCCGTGGCCGGGGCCGGGTCGGGGACCATGGCCGGGTAGAGGTTGGGAAACGCCCTGGCGAACCATCCTCGCACCCGCTCCTCCCCGTCGGCGCAGACCCCGTCCTCCCGGTAGACGGCCGTCGCCGGCGGGGTCATCTCCTCGTTTCCGGGACAAAAGGGGCACTTGCCCGTGGACTTCTCCTTCGCTCCTGCGGCCTGGAAGTCGGAGGGCCTCTTCTGGCGCTCGCTGGCGATGACGCAGTACTCCTGCAAGAAGTAGTGGCGTCTCAGCTCTGGAATCCTGCGACCTCCCTGTAGATCTCCAGGGTCTCTTCCGCGGCCCGGCGCCAGGTGAACATCTCCAGGCCCCTGGCCCTGGCGTTCCTGCCCCACTCCTTCAGACGGTCCATGTCCTGCAGGGCCAGGTCGATTCCCCAGGCGATGTCGGCGGGGTCCCGGGGGTTGACGTGCACCCCTGTGGGACGCTCTTTGCCCGGGTTCTCCACGATCTCCCTCAGGCCGCTGATGCCGCTGGCCCCGATCACCGCCGGCTTTTCCATGGCCGCCGCCTCCAGGGCCACGATGCCGAAGGGCTCGTAGAGGGAGGGGAAGACGCACAGGTCGGCCAGGGCGTAGTGGTACATCTTGGCCTCCCGGTCCAGGAAGTCGGTGACCAGGGTCACCCCGCCCAGGCGTTCCAGCGCCTCCCGGACCCGGCTCTCCAGGGTCCCCCGGCCCACGATCAGGAGCCTGGCCCGGGGGTGCCTCTCCCGGATGAGGGGCAGGGCCTCCAGCAACTGGCTGACCCCCTTGACCGGCTCCAGGCGGCCCAGGAAGAGCACCACCCGGTCCTCAGGGGAGATGCCGTAGCGGGAGCGAAGTTCATCCAGCCGCTCCTGCTTGATGGAGGCCGGGTTGAGGGCCCGGTAGTCCACCCCATGGTAGCAGACCCGGATCTTATCCTCGTCCACTCCCAGGTCGGCAAGCTCCTCTTTCATGGCCTGGGAGACGGTGATCACCGCGTCGGCCAGCCGGGCCCCCCTGAGCTCCAGGTTCACCAGCTGGGGGTTGGGGTGATCGGAACGGCCGGCCTCCAGGCTGTGCACGTGGAAGATCAGGGGCAGTCCCTTCCTCTTCACCGCCAGGCCGGCGGGCAGTCCCAGCCAGTCGTGGGCCACGCAGACGTCGTAGGGCCCGTTCTCCAGGATGCGAGACGCAGCAAGCTGATTGTAGCTCAGAAGGTCTGTCAGCAGATCCAGCCCCTCTCCCCAGGACAGGGTCTCCGGCGAGAAGAAGACCTCCAGGGCGTCTCGCATGGAGACCGGGTTCTCCCGAAATGCGGTTATGCCCCGGCTGGTCTGCCTCCTCTTGAGGTCGCCGTCCCCCAGCGTGAAGACCGATACCTTGTTGTCCATGGCCGCCAGCTCCCTGGATATCGAATCGACGTACACCCCCAGCCCGCCGTAAACCTGGGGCGGAAACTCGGTGCTCAGATAGGCTATCTTCATCCCCATTTCATCACCACTGCTGATAATATTAGTAATAAAAATAATATGTTTTGGCGAGCCCTCATACCACCAGGTGGCGGTAGTACTCCAGGACCGGCTCTTCCCAGTTCATGTGCCTGGCCAGGGAGAAGGACTCCTCGCACAGCAGGCGGTACTTGACCTGGTCGTTGATGTAGTTCCAGGTGAAGTAGTCCATGGCCAGGGCGTAGTCCAGGACGGTCTCGCTCATGTTGGACTCGATGTTGTCCACCACGATCACCCCGCCCATGCCCCGCACCAGACGCTTGACCTTCTTCAGGGCGTCGCTAAAGCCGCAGGCTCGGCTGACAATGCTTGGGGTCCCCTCCCGACCGGCCTCCAGGCCGGTAAGCAAGAAGGGCTCGTACTGGGAGGGGAAGACCCCGGCTATGCATCCGGCCATGATCTCGTCGGCGGTCATGTTCAGCCCCCCGTCGTTCCTGTTCACCCACTGGGGGTAGAGGGCGGCGGAGACGGCTCTGTTCCCGGAGATGAGCCTCTTTACGTCCAGGCCCCTCTCCACTATCATCTGGAAGAGGCGGTTCTCCTCCCACACCAGCACTTCCGGGGTGAGGTTCACCGGGAAGCCCTCGGGAAGCTTATCCTGGGGCTTTGGCCCGTGGGCGGTGATGAGCAGGCAGACGATCTTGGTCTCCTCGGCAAACCGCTGTCCCATGATGCGGTACTTGAGGAGGTGGTCTTGCAGGACCAGGGCGTCCAGGAGCTGGGGGTAGCCTTTGTTCTCGATCTCCGTGCGGGAGATGGTGAATATGGGCAGGATGGTCTCCGGGTTGATCTTCTCCCCGCCGTAGAGCTTGTGCAGGTTCTCGGAGAGGAAGCTCTGGATCCTGGCCCGGCAGCGGTCCTTCTTGTCCCAGTCGATCTCGTCCGTCTCCACCACCACCCCGTTCCTGACCACTATGCCCTTCAGGTCCAGGAAGAGCATGGCCTCCTTCATGGTGGAGTCTCCGACGAAGGTGACCACGTCGGCGTAGCGGGCCAGCTTCTCCAGGGAGGCGAAGGCCACCGGGGTGCCCGGGACCCACTTCTTCTGGTTCCTGGCGATCATCTCCAGGGACTTGTGTCCCGCCGCCCTGCCCGGGGTGGTGGCATGGAGGGTGGCCATGGTGCGAACGGGGACTCCCATGGCCTTCAGCCTGGCGATGGCGTAAAAGAGGCCGAACTCGTGGCAGTGCAGGGAGACCCTCATCTTGGGGAGGACCGACCGGGCGAAGTCGGAGACCGCCTGGTCCGCGTACTTCTCGGCGTGCTCGTCAGACAGCCTCACCAGGGCCCGCACCGTCTCGGATACGGCGTGGGAGAGGCCCAGGTAGTGGGTGTACTCCATGCCGTTGCTCAGGTGCTCGTAGGTCATGGAGTCCAAGCCCACCAGCTTCCAGGCGTCGCTCTTGATGGCGTTGTTGAGGGTCATGTCCTGGCCCTCCCGCTTGGTGATGCAGCTATCGTAGTAGTTGGTGTTGAAGAGCAGGTAACCCACCGGCACGTCGTGGATCACCTTCTGGCAGGTCTGAAGCTCGATTCCCCCCCTTCGCAGGATGGAAAGGGCGGCCTCCAGCTCCGGCCCCATGTTCAGCTCTTCGAAATCGGAAATGTCGGTGACCCGCTGCTTGCCCTTGTTCCAGTCCGATCCCGGGGTGGGGTAGTAGGGTCCGGCCACCAGGATCTTGAGGTTGTCGTCGATCTTTCCCATCTTGAGCAGACGGGCCAGGGTGCGGGCTTCGGCGTCGATGACGTTCCAGATGCCGCCCATCTTGTTGGAGATGGGGCCGCCCTCCTCACCGGCCAGGATAATCCATCGTTGGGTCATCATAAAAAGCCTCAGGGGTAGGGCGACAGGGCCGATACCACCATGCCGTCGTCGGATATGTCCAGCACCCTGATGCTGTTGGAGATCTTCGAGCCCCGCATCTTCATTATGTGAATGGACCGGACCAGAGTGTTTCCGATCAGCTCCCTCTTCAGGATGGTACAGGAGTCGGCTCCGTACTCCAGCATCTGGTTCATTCCAAATGCCGTGCCGATGGTTATGACCGAGGTGACGCCGCCGGCCCGCAGGGTTCCGAAGAGGTCGTCTGCCAGGGACCGGACCTTGAATGGGGACTCGACAGCGGTGAAGAAGGCCATCAGGTCGTCGATGAAGACCCTTTTCGGCTTCTCCTCCTTGATCTTTCGCTCCACCAGCTTTCGGAAGTTCATCAGGAACTCCACCGGGTCCACGTCGATGCTCTTCTGGAGTCTCAGGGTGGGGTCGGTGACGTCCACCACAGAGAGCATATTCTGGTCCTCCATCTTCCACAGGTCCCAGCGGAAGGATGAGTAGATCTCTCGCTTGAGGGACTCTGAACTCTCCGACGGAGTTATGATCATACATTTTTCGCCGTTCTGGACGCCGTAGTAAATGAACTGGGTGGCAAAGACGGTCTTTCCTGTGCCTGAACCACCGGTCACGGTGTTGACGGTCCCTTCGTTAAAACCACCGCTCACCAGATCGTCAAACCCCGGAACTCCGGATTTGACCCTGGAAAACACCTTCATCATATCATCTGGCGAACGCCCGACACTCGTCTCTACCACTCGCTTGCCCTCCAAGATCATTGATATCCGGTTGAGAGTAGTTATTTTTTTCGGTGGACCTCGAAGGATGTAAATAACTGGCAGGCGTAGTGGTTGAATATGAGCGACATATCCCTGTGCTTTGAGGTCCACCAGCCCATGAGGCTCAAGAAAGAATTTTTCTGGGATGGCTCGCCTCTGAAGAGGGTCTCCTCCGGCGACCTCTTCGATTTTTACTTTGATGATCCTGAGAACCGCCGCATCTTCGAGAGGGTCTCCTCCAAGTGCTATCTGCCTGCCAATCAGACCATCCACCGGGAGCTGGAGAGGTTCAAAGAGTGCGAAAAACCTTTCAAAGTATCCTACAGCTTCTCCGGGGTGCTGATAGACCAGTGCCGGCGTTACCGGCCCGAGGTCCTGGACTCCTTCGTGAAGCTGGTGGACACGGGGATGGTGGAGGTCATGGAGCAGACCTACTACCACTCCCTGGCCAGCCTGTACGAGGACCGGGGGGAGTTCCTGGAGCAGGTGAAGATGCACCGGGAGCTGATGTGGGACGTATTTGCAGTCAAGCCGGTGACCTTCGAGAACACCGAGCTGATCTACGACGACCGCATCGCCCGCATGGTGGCCAAGATGGGGTACACCGGGATATTCACCGAGGGGGTGGTGGCCAATCCCAACTATATCTACCGCCCCTCGGGCACCGATATCGCTCTCCTGCTTCGCAACTACCAGCTCACCGACGACGTGGGATTCAGGTTCTCCTCCCGCTGGTGGCCGGAGTACCCTCTGACCACGGAGAAGTACGCGGCCTGGCTCTCGGCCACCCCCGGCCAGTGCATCAACCTGTTTTGCGACTACGAGACCTTTGGGGAGCACCAGTGGATAGACACCGGAATATTCGACTTCCTCCGCCATCTCCCGGGAGACGTCCTGAAGCGGGAGAACCTGCGCTTCGTCACTCCCCGGGAGCTGGCCAGTATTCACCAGCCGGTGCGGGAGATCAGCGTGGACAGGACGGTCTCCTGGGCCGACCTGGAGAGGGACACCAGCTGCTGGCTGGGGAACGGGATGCAGTGGGCCTGCTATCTCTACCAGAAGCGGCTGGAGCCACTGGTAAAGGAGAGCGGTGACCGGGAGCTTCTGGACGTCTGGCGGCTGATGACCCTGAGCGACCACCTGTACTACATCTTCACCCACGGCGGGGGGCCGGGAGAGGTGCACAGCTACTTCAGCCCCTACGGCAACCCCTACGACGCCGCAGTCACCTACTTCAGCGCTCTTAGCGACCTGCACTTCCGGATCCGGGAGCGTCTGCACCTGGCAGACCAGCCCTTCGTCTTCTCCACCGGCCAGGACCGCTTCACCGGCGACCTGGCCTGGAGCCTGGAGGGATTGAGGATGAAGCTGGAGACGGTGGACCTCTCCTCCCTGGAGTACCACGCCAGAAACGGAGACTATGCCGCCTGGGCCAGAGGAAGCCTGGGGGACCCGGCCCTGGCCGGGTTGCTGGAGCAGGTCGGGGACGCACAGGGCGAGGAGCTGAGGGCGGACTTGATGGGCAAGGTGGACTCTCACCTGCAGGGGGTGACGAGATTTGACTGAGCGAGGCACCATCCCGTCCCCGGGGTACGAGGGAGGATGCGGGATGGAGTGGCTGGTGGCCAACGGACTGGGAGGATATGCCTCCTCTACCGCGGTGGGCGCCAACACCAGGGCCTATCACGGCCTGCTGGTGTCGGCTGTGGACACTCCGGCAGACCGAAGGCTGCTCCTCTCCTCCCTGGACGAGGAGGCGAAGGTCGGGGCTGATGGCAGGGAGAGCTTTCAGCTGGCCAACCACCAGTACCCGGGGGCCGTTTACCCCCGGGGGTATGCCCACCTGCAGGAGTTCGCCCAGGACCCTCTGCCCCGCTTCTCCTACCGGCTGGGGGAGGCGGAGGTGGAAAAGACGGTATTCATGTTGCCGGGGGAGAACAGCACCCTGGTCCGCTACTGCCTGGGGGGTCAGGGGGAGATCGCCGTCCGGCCCCTGGTCCACTGCCGC
This sequence comes from Methanosarcinales archaeon, assembly GCA_013415595.1. Taxonomy (GTDB): domain Archaea; phylum Halobacteriota; class Methanosarcinia; order Methanotrichales; family Methanotrichaceae; genus JAAEEW01. Next base: position 9,097 of record JAAEEW010000238.1, read on the forward strand.
AACTTTCATTCCGCCTCCCCCCTCCCCGGCTTCTCCCCGGAGCAGGTGGAAGGGGGGGTGAGGCTCCACTCGGAACTGTCGTTTTATATCCTCTCGGACCGGGCGAGCTACATGCCCGAGGAGCTCAGGTTCTACAACCTGGAGTACCAGGAGGAGCAAAGAAGGGGGCTGGCCTGGACCGAGGACTGCTACAGCCCCGGCTGTTTCCGGCTGAGCTGGAAGGGGGAGGAGAGCTTTGCCATCTTGGCCTCCACCACCCGGTCCTCCATGCCTGACGCCGCCGCCTGCTGGGAGTGCGAGCGGGAGAGGGCGTGGTCCCTCCAGGCGCCGGTCACTGGCCTGGCCCGGGCCGCCGACTCCTTCCTGGTCCGGCGGGGCCGCGGTCACAGCATAATCGCAGGCTACCACTGGTTCAACGACTGGGGACGGGACGCCATGATCTCCCTTCCCGGCCTGCTCCTCTCCACCGGCCGCTTCCGGGAGGCCAGGGAGACGCTTTGCACCTTCGCCGGGGCCATGCAAGGCGGCATAGTGCCTAACGACCTGGGCGCCCGCTCCTACAACACCGTGGACGCCTCCCTGTGGTTCGTGCAGGCCTTCCACCAGTACTACCAGCTAACCGGGGACCGGGAGCTCTTGCAGGAGCTGTGGCCCTCTTTGAACAGCATCGTCCAGGCCTACACCCGGGGGACGTCGGTGGCCCGCATGGACCAGGACGGGCTGATCGTCTCCCAGGCGGGGATGACCTGGATGGACGCACGGGTGGACGGAGAGCCGGTGACCCCCCGGGCGGGCAAGTGCTGCGAGATCAACGCCCTGTGGTACGCCCTCCTCCGGGCCCTATCCCTCTATGCCCCGGAGCTGGGGGTGGAGTGGGACGACGAGCTGATGCACAGGGTGAAGAAGAGCTACCGCCGCTTCTGGAACGACGATGCTGGCTGCCTTTACGACGTCATCGATCCCCAGGACCCCTCGGTCAGGCCCAACCAGG
>JAAEEW010000239.1 GCA_013415595.1 Methanosarcinales archaeon
ATTCACAATTCAAGTTAAGGTGGCCTTCATGGGCGTAGATCTGGGCGAGCTATTCAGGAGGAGAAAGATAGAGCTGAAGGACATATCCGGCAAGTGGATAGCCGTGGACGCCTTCAACACCCTGTACCAGTTTTTGAGCATAATCCGGCAGCAGGACGGAACGCCCCTGATGGACAGCTCCGGCAGGGTCACCTCTCACCTCTCCGGCATCCTCTACCGCATCACCAATCTGGTGGAGGCCGGAGGCAAGGTGGCCTTCGTTTTCGACGGCCTGCCCCCAGCCCTGAAGGAGGACACCCTGACGGTGAGAGCGGAGGTCAGGGAGAGCGCCCAGGCGAAGTGGGAGGAGGCCAGGGCTGCCGGGGAGGACGGATTCAAGTATGCACAGGCCGCCTCCCGGCTGAACGAGGGCATAATCTCCGACTCCAAGCGCCTCCTCCAGGCCATGGGAGTGCCGGTGGTCCAGGGACCTTCCGAGGGGGAGGCCCAGGCGGCCTACATGGCCATGAAGGGAGACGTGGACTATGTTGGCTCCCAGGATTACGACGCCCTGCTCTTCGGAGCTCCCCAGGTGGTGAGGAACCTGACCATCACCGGCAAGCGAAAGCTTCCCGGGAAGAAGGTGTACGTGGACGTGGACCCGGAGGTGATCAGGCTGGATGAGGAGCTGGACAACCTGGGAATCGACCGCAAGCAACTGGTGGAGATAGGCATCCTGTGCGGGACCGATTATCATCCCGGCTTGGCCAGGGTGGGGCCCAAGACCGGGCTCAAGCTGATCCGGGAGCACGGCAGCCTGGAGAAGGTCCTGCAGGCCAGGGGCGAGCAGGGGGAAGAGGCGGAGAGGTTTCTGGAGATCCGGGAGATCTTCATGAACCCGGAGGTCACCGACAATTATCAGGTCAAGATGGGCAGGCCCCGGCCGGACGAGATAGCTTCCTTCCTGTGCCAGGAGAGGGACTTCTCCATGGAGCGGGTCAGGAAGGCTGCGGACAGGCTGGAGGAGGCTTACGATGCCGGACAGAGCACCCTTGATCGCTGGCTTTGAGATCGATCTGGACCGGGCGGTGGAGATCATTCGCAGGGGCGCCGTCCGTCGGGTGGGAATCCAGGTGCCCGAAGGATTGAAGCGGGCCGCTCCGGCCATGGCCAGGGAGATCCGGGATCGGACCGGAGCGGAGGTGATCATCTCCGGGGACCCCTGCTACGGAGCCTGCGACCTGGACCTGGAGCTGTGCAGGGCCGTGGACCTCATGGTGCACGTGGGGCACGCATCGCTCTGCCGGGAGGGGGAGGAGAAGGTGATCTACCTGGAGGCCCGCATGCCTGAAGACCTGGGGGAGGCGGCCAGGAGGGCGGTTCCCCATCTCAGGTCCAGACGGGTGGGGCTGGCCACCACCGTGCAGCACGCCCACAGGCTCGACCAGGCAAAAGAAGCCCTGAGCGAGCTGGGGATCGAGGCCCGGGTAGGAGAGCCCTGCCGGAGGACCAGATACCGAGGGCAAGTGCTGGGATGCTGCTACTGTGCCGCAAAGGATCTGGACGCGGATGAGTTCCTGTTCCTGGGCACAGGCCAGTTTCATCCCCTGGGCATAGCCCTGGCTACTGGAAAGAGGGTGGTGGCTTCCGATCCCATAAGCCGGGAGGTGAGGGAGATCGATCCCCAGCCCATGCTTCGCCGGAGGTACGGAGCCATAGCCCGGGCTAATGATGCAAAGACCATTGCCGTGCTGGTATCCAAGAAGCCGGGACAAAGGCGCATGGATGTGGCCCAAAGGATGATGGTCCTCGGCCAGGAGAAGGGCAAAGATATGATACTGGTCTATCTGGACAATGTGGAGCCGGACCGGCTGCTGAACCTGGGGGCCCAGGCGGCGGTCTGCACTGCCTGTCCCAGAATTGCCCTGGACGATATGTCCAAGTACAGAATTCCGGTTCTAACTCCGCCGGAGTTCGAGGTCCTCCTGGGAATGCGCCGGTGGGAGGATTACGTCTTCGATGAGATTGAATGAATAATAGTATTAATATTAATATTATATAAGTATTTTGTGAGGCTTATCGTCAGTCCGCCCTTCGAATATTTTTGCCCCGAAATCCAATTGGACGATACGCTTTGCATTGAGGCATTTGTCGAGCAGGCATGCCGGAGATGAAAGCATAGCTCAATCATCAGACTATGCAGCTATCAAATCTAAACCAACCTCGAATTCCTCTAAAACAGAATGATTGTTA
>JAAEEW010000240.1 GCA_013415595.1 Methanosarcinales archaeon
ATCCTAATGTTTTAGAAAAGACAGAGATACCAAGGGGCTGGGGGTGCTGGGCGAATCTATCTATATTAGATGCGACAAAATTGTAGAGGTGTGAAGGGCTCAAAATAGTGGAAAATATGCCGTCGGAAGAGGTGACTGATGAGCACATGGCTGAGGTTACAGGTATCAGCCTTAATACCGTGAGGCGGACCCTATATCTGCTATATGAGCACCGGCTGGCTGTGTACAGGAGAAAGCGGGACCCGGACAGCGGATGGCTGACCTATCTGTGGCAGCTCTGTCCCCAGAACATCGACAAAGCCCTGGAGTCAGAGGCCCGGAGACTGCTGAGAAAGCTGGACAGCAGGCTGTCCTACGAGAAGGACCACGTCTTTTACGCCTGTGTGAACGGATGCGCTCGATTGGTATTCGATGATGCCAGCGAGGCCAATTTCATCTGCCCCTTCTGTCAGGGAAGTCTGGAGTACATGGAGAACAACCGCATCGTACAGACCATAGAGCAGCAGATGAAGGCCATCAAGGCCAATCTGTGAGGCAAACGGTCGCCGGAAGGGACTCTTCCCCGGCCCTGCCAGTTTTTTTTTCTTCCCTCACCGGACAATGGCTTTAAGGCAAATTTTTCAGTCAAACCACAATCCTCCGGCCCCAGTCTTCTCTTTAAAGCCCCGGCCTTGTGGAGGTGCAATTGCCAGTGCTGGAGGGAGCAAGCCGTCTTGGTCCATAAACTACTTCTGCCCGGGGTGCCTATGCCACTATTCATCTCTTGATACAATCATTTTGAGGTGCTGGGAAAATGGCCAGGGAGCTTAACAGGAGGGACGTCGAGATTCTCGGAAAGCTGGCTCCGGAGCTGCAGGAGCTGATCTGTCAGGGATCGGGCCTGGAGTTCCGGTCCATCCTGCCGCCGGTCTCCAATCACTTCGCCAGGGACGATCTGGACCTGGCCAAGCGCCTGGAACGGCTCTCGGTGGAGGAGCTGCAGTACATATCCGCCCTGGTGGAGGACGGCTCGGAGAGCTTGGGCTGTCTGGCTCCGGAGGCGGCGGAGGTATTCTTCCAGGTGCTGCGAAATAAAATCTCCCCGGAGGCGGCAGAGCGGGCCAGGGTGGCCTACGAGCTTGGGGGCTGCGATTGAGGGGCCCGGGAATATGATTGAAGGCGGCAGGTCGGCCCAGGCTGGCTGCATGGTTCCAAAAGGATTTTGCCGGATATCACTCGGAATCCAAGTGATTTTCGCTGGATTTGCTGCCTCTCTTTCCCCTTTCCGGTCTGCCGGCATTCATTTTACGTCTCTGTTTACATAATGCTTTTATAGATAGCTATAATGTTTACGGGACGGAGGAAACTTGAATGACCACTAGAATTGTGATAGCTGCGCTGCTGGCCGCCGTCTTCCTGGCCCCCTTTGCCCTGGCCGAGGACGAGGATATGTCATCGGGAGAGCGGCTGAAGATCGCCACCACCACCAGCCTGTACGATACCAGGCTGCTGGACGTGCTGGAGACCATGTTCGAGAATGAGCACAGCGTCAGCCTGGACATCATTGCCAAGGGCACCGGCATCGCCATCGAGTACGGCGAGCGGGGAGACGTCGACTTGCTCATGGTTCACGACAAGGAGAGAGAGATCAAGTTCGTGGACGAGGGCCACGGCCTGGAGCGCCGCTGCTTCGCCTACAACTACTTCTGGCTGGTGGGCCCGGCCGACGATCCGGCAGCCGTTGCCGGCAAGAACGCATCCATGGCCCTGAAGGCCATCATGGAGATGGGCATGGAGGACCCCTCGGTCTCCTTCGTCTCCCGGGGCGACAACTCGGGAACCCACGCCCGGGAGAAGCTTTTGTGGAAGAACGCCGGACTGGACTACGAGACGGTCAGGACCTCCGGTCCCTGGTACGCCGAGGCGGGCCTGGGAATGGGAGAGACCCTGAACATGGCCAACGAGAAGGACGCGTACACCCTTTGTGACATGTCCACCTTCAAGGCCTTCCAGGGCAACCTGACCATCGTCCCCCTGATTGAGGGAAGCGACGATCTAATCAACGTCTACGTGGCCATGGCCATCGATCCGGCAACCCATCCCAATGTGAACTGCCAGATGGCAAATGAGTTTATCAACTTCCTGGTCTCAGATGAGGCCCAGGACGTCATAGCCACCTACGGCACCGAGACCATCGGCCAGCCCCTCTTCTTCCCGGCCCGGGGGAACTGCGAGCTGATCGGATGCTCTGAGACGGAGTGTGCCGCACCCACGACTGCCCCGTGCACCGCTTAGGCGCAAGGTGTTGGATTTGGATGAGATAACATCGGGATTCATAAAGGCCATAGAGCTGATCGCCACTTTAAATCCGGAGGTGGTGGAGATAACCATCCGGTCCCTGGGCATCGCCCTGGCCTCCACCGTCCTGGCCTCGGCTCTGACCATTCCCCTGGGAAGTCTCATCCATTTCCACAGTTTTCCGGGCAAAAGGGCTGCCATCAACGTCATCCAGACCCTTTACAGCCTGCCCACGGTCACCGTGGGGCTGCTTGTCTTTTTGATGATCTCCCGCGCCGGCCCCCTGGGACATTTCGGACTGCTCTTCACCCCCTGGGGGATAATCATCGGCCAGACCATCCTGAGAGTGCCCATAATGACCGGCCTTACCATCTCCGCCCTCAGCGGGGTGGGAAGCGATATCCGGGACACCGCCATATCCCTGGGGGCCACCGGGGCCCAGGCCATGTGGACCATCATCCGGGAGGCCCGGGCGGCGGTGGTGGCCGCCCTGCTCCTGGGATTTGGCCGGGCCATCTCCGAGGTGGGGGTGGCCATGATGATCGGCGGAAACATCCGGGGCTACACCCGGGTGCTGACCACGGCCATCGCCCTGGAGACCAACATGGGCAATCTGGAGCTGTCCATGGCGCTGGGCATCATTCTGATCTCCATCTCCCTGGTGGTAAACCTGGTCATGAACCGGGTCCAGGGGAGGTGGTGGAGCTGACCGACCTCCTGGAGCTGCACGACGTCGGCCTGTCCAGGGGCGGCCAGAGGATACTGGCTCAGGTAAATTTAAAGGTAAAAAGGGGAGAGATTGTGGCCATAATCGGTCCCACCGGATCGGGCAAGACCTCAATGCTTCGAATCGCAGACTTGCTGGACCAGCCGGACAAGGGCCGGGTGATCTACGACCAGCTCGACGTCAGCAGGGACCAGCGAGCCCGTCTGGCAGCCAGGAGGCGCATGTCCATGGTCTTCCAGAGGCCGGCCATGTTCAACTCCAGCGTGGGCTACAACGTGGCCTACGGCCTCAAGCTGCGGGGGGCCCGGGGCGCCGACCTGGAGGAGCGGGTGGACGAGGCCCTCCGTTCGGTGGGCCTTTCCGGCTACCAGAGGAGGAGCATCTCCGGCCTCTCCGGGGGCGAGGTGCAGAGGGTGGCCCTGGCCCGGTCCCTGGCGGTACGGCCGGAGCTGCTCATCCTGGACGAGGCCACGGCCAACCTGGACCCCAGCACCGTCTCGGCCATCGAGGGCCTGATCCAGGCCTCCCGGGAGCGAGGGGCCACGGTCCTGATGGCCACCCATGACCTCCTCCAGAGCAGGCGTCTGGCAGACCGGGTGGCGGTGATGATGGCCGGGACGCTGGTGCAGGTGGGACGGCCGGACGAGGTCTTCAGCCAGACGGCCTGCCAGCCGGTGGCCTCCTTCGTGCAGGGGGAGGAGTTCATGAGGTTGGTGGGAGACAGGGCTTGAGCGGGGTGGAGAATATGGAGGAAAAGGATAGCGAATCGCTGCTCACCAGGCGGCAGGTCAGGGTTCTGCGGCTGAGGCTGGATGGCTGCACCCAGCAGGAGGTGGCGGAGAGGCTGGGGACCACCCGTTCCAACGTCAGCATCCTGGAGAAGAGGGCCCATCAGAACATCCAGCGGGCCAGGGCTACCCTGCGGGAGTGGACCATGATCCAGTCGCCGGTCAGCCTGTCCGTTCCGGCGGGCACAGACATCTTCGACCTGCCAAGGCGGATATTCGACGAGGCGGACCGGAGGGGAATTCGGCTTCCCATCAACTCCCTGGACGTGGTGGTGGGCCTTCGCTCCCAGGCCCCGGAGCTCATCCAGGGTCGAATCCTGCCCCAGGAGATCGAGATCTACGTGACCCCGGAAGGGGGCATTCTGGTCGATCTCCCCCCAGCTGCCGTTGCCGGCTCCCAGGACCTGTCCGGGGAAGAATGATCTCCGATCCAAGGCCCGAGGCAGCAGGCCGATCATTCCCCATCCGTTACGTCCTTTCCAGCCGGCTCTGATGTCGTTTTTATTAATATTATTATCAGCAGTCCCGTCCCCATTCATTCCGCTCGCAGGGCCTCTATGGGGTCCAGACGGGCCGCCCTGGTGGCCGGGTAGGCTCCGGCCAGGGTGGTGGTTAGAACTCCGAAGAGCAGGCCCGCCAGGATGGAGGTGGGGGTGACTGACGAGGGTATGCTTCCCAGCATGCCGATGGCCGTGGCCGCGGCCGTGCCCAGCATTATGCCGATCAGGCTGCTTACCAGGCCCAGCACCCCGGCCTCCAGGACGTACTGGGTGCGAATGTCCCTGGTGCTGGCCCCGATGGCCTTCATCACCCCGATCTCCCGGATGCGGTCTTTGACGGTCAGCATCATGACGTTGGATATGCCAATTCCGCCCACGATCAGGGAGATGGCTCCGATGCCCCCCAGGGCGATGCGGATCATGCCCAGGATGCCCTCGATGTTGGAGAGCATGGACTTCTGGGTGAAGACCGAGTAGGCCTCGTCCCGGTGGGTCCTGGCCAGGGCCTTCTTCATGTCCTCCGCCGCCCTCTCCGCCTCGGCGGGATCGTCAACCGTGGCCTGGATGCTCTGGTAATGGTAGCTCTTGCTGTCCAGGAGGTCCTTCATGGCCGGGTGGGTGATGTAGATGTTGTTGTTGGTGTTGCCCCCACCCATGCTCCTCTCTGGCTCCTTTTGCATGACTCCCACCACCTTGAAGTCCATGAACCGGTCGTCCAGGTAGATCCGTATCCTGTTTCCCGGGGAGATCTTCATGCGGAAGAACTCGTGAGCCACTCCGTAGCCGATGACCGCCGCCTTGGAGTCGGAGCTGTCCAGGAACCGGCCCTGGACCACCTTCTCCTGCAGGTCCAGCTCCCTGTCCGGGCTGACTCCCACCAGGGGGACGGTGGAGTTCTTGTTCCGGAACTGAACGATGCCGTGGGCGTCGTACTGGGGGGCAGCCGCCTTCACCCCCAGGACGTTCTCCACGATGTCCACATCCCTGTCCGTCAGCTCCGCCGGCTCTTCGGCCACCGAGGTGCGGGGTCCGCCGAAGTTGATCGATCCGGGAATGACGTAAACCACGTCTATGTTCAGCTCTCCCAGCTCCTGAAATACGCCGGAGTAGAGTCCCTCCCCCACGGAGAGCATGACCACGATGGCCAGGACCCCGATTATCACCCCCAGGCTGGACATGAGGGTCTTGAAGCGGTCGGAGGAGAATCCCAGGACCACGTACTCCAGCATGTCCCTCAGCTTCATCTTGCACTCCTCACTTTCCGCCAGGCTTCGCCTTCGCTACTATCATTGACGTATCTTGGCATCGGCATTGCATATCGCCCATCCGGCGCTCTTGAGGTCAATGGTCAGACGCCTCCTCCCCGGTCCGCTTCCCCGGGGATCGTCTGCGGCGGATGAAGATGAACAGTCCCGCACCGGCGGCCAGGACGACTGCCCCCAGGGCCAGGGTGACCCAGGGGCTTCTCGGTGCCTGCTCCTCTGCCGGCTGGAAGGGGATGGTGTAGTTGGCGGACTGGTGCCAGGTCTCTCCGTTCTTGAACCGGCAGCTAAAGGTGATGTTGGTGGCCTTCTCCGGCGCCCTCTTATTCTCCGGGTTCGCTTGTTGCAGGTCGAACTCGATGGTGAAGAGCTCGTCGGCCTCCATGGTCCCGATGTAGTACTCCTCCGGCGAGAACTCCCATCCCCGGGCCCGGGGAGTGACGGTCACCGCGTTCACCGTGTTCTGCCGGGGGTTGGCCACGTCCAGGCTTATGGTGGTGGATTTGGGGACCTCTGAGCGCACCATGGTCAGGGGATTGGCGTCGATCTGGATGGGGATCTTGCGGTTGATCTCCTCCAGGTCGTATCCGCCGGAGAGCCCGAAATCCAGAAAATGGGTCCCCTCGCTGATGTTCTGGTCCACCTTTATGGTGAAGTACAGGGGCACGCTGTCCCCCGGCCCTATCATTCCGATGTCCCGGTAGTTCTGGCTGGTGACCTGGATATCCTCACTTCCCTCCAGCCAGGTGCGGTTGATGGGGGTGGAGAGGGTGAAGTCCTCGTCCTGGTACTGGACCACGTACTGTCCTGCTCCGTTCTCTATCTCCACGGTCAGCACTCCGGTGTCCCCGGGCATCAGAACCTCCGGAGAGACGGAGGAGTGGATCAGCAGGGTGGGCTTGGGGATGTGGTAGATGTATCCTCCGGCCAGGGGGGCTGCCAGCAGCACCAGGATAAGCAGCAGAATCGGCCTCACGATTGGTCACCTCCCGGGAGCGGCGCTGAATCCGCCGCCTCCTCGCCGTCCCAGATCCGGCCGTCCCGCAGCCTGATGACCCGGTCACATTCCCCGGTTATCTCCGGGTTGTGGGTGACCATCACTATGGTCCGCCCTTCCCGGTGCAGGCGGTGCAGGATGTCCATGACCTCCTGACTGCTCTTGAGGTCCAGGTTGCCGGTGGGCTCGTCGGCGATGATTATGGGGGGATCGTTGGCCAGGGCCCGGGCGATGGCCACCCTCTGGCGTTCCCCTCCGGACAGCCGCAGGGGGCTGTAATCCAGCCGGTGCCCCAGCCCCACGGCCTGCAGCAACTGCAGGGCCCGGGCCGACCGCTCCCCCCGGGGAGCCTCCCTCAGGACCAGGGGAAGCTCCACGTTCTTCTGCACCGAGATGCGGCCTATGAGGTTGAAGGTCTGGAATATGAAGCCCAGCTCCTCCCTCCTCACCCTGGCCAGCTCGTCCTCGGAGATCCGGCTGACGTCCCGGCCCTGGAGGAGGATGGTCCCCCTGCTCGGCCGGTCCAGGCAGCCCACGATGTTCATAAGAGTGCTCTTGCCGCTGCCTGAAGGCCCCATTAGGGCCACGAACTCCCCCCGTCCGATGGTCAGGTCGATGCCCTTCAGGACGGGAACGTCCGTCTCCCCTATCCGGTA
>JAAEEW010000241.1 GCA_013415595.1 Methanosarcinales archaeon
ACGTTCATCGCGATACAGTCGATGCCCACCGTGTCCCACTTTTGCATGGCGTTGGCGATCAGCACCTTAGACCCCACCCCGTCGGTGGTCATGGCCAGGGCGAAGTCTCCCATGTCGATCAGGCCGGCGTAGTGGCCAATCTCGGTCATGGGGGCTCCAAAGCCGGTCCGTCTGCTCTTCAGCACCTTCTTCATCGCCGAGATGGACCGGTTCTCCTCCTCGATGTCCACTCCGGCCTTGGCATAGGTCATCCTCTTCATCGTCTAATCTCCGCCTCGCTCTCCACCCAGCCCGAACTCCCGGTGGAGCTCCTGAACCGCTCTCTTGGCGTCAGCCGAGGAGACCACGAACGAAATATTGTGCTCGCTGGACCCCTGGCTGATCATCACCACGTTTATTCCCGTCCTGCCCATGGCCGAGAAGACCCTTCCCGCCACTCCCGGGGTGCCGGCCATGCCCGATCCCACCACGGCCAGGGCGCAGACGTCCTTGTTGCGGGAGATCTCTCGCACGATGTCCCTCGGGAATTCCTCTTGCAGGGCCTCCTCGGCCTTCTCCAGGTGCTTCTCCTCGATGACGATGGAGATGTTGGCCTCCGACGATCCCTGGCTGATCATTATGATGTTCACTCCAGCATGGGCCAGGGCGGTGAAAACCCTTCCCGCCACTCCGGGAGTGCCTATCATCTCCGCTCCGGAGAGGTTGAGCAGGGCCACGTTGGAGGAGAGGGTTACCGCCTTTATGATGTCCGCCTTTTGCACGTCCTTTTGCATGATCTGGGTGCCCGGGCTCTCCGGATCGAAGGTGGATTTCACCCTCACTGGAATGCCCTTCTTGATGGCCGGCTCTATGGCCCGGGGGTGGAGCACCTTGGCCCCGAAGTAGGACATCTCCATGGCCTCCCGGTAGGATATGGAGGGGATGGTCTTGGCGGAGGGCTCCAGCTTGGGGTCGGTGGTCAGGACCCCCGGGGTCTCCTTCCAGAACCAGATCTCGTCGGCGTTGATGGCCGCCCCGATGAGGGAGGCGGTGAAGTCCGATCCGCCCCGGCCCAGGGTGGTGGTGGCTCCCTTCTCGTCCTTGGCGATGAATCCGGTCACCACCGGCACTCCCCGGATGGGACACAGCCTCTCCGGGATCAGGGCGTAGGTCTTGTCCAGGGGCCGGGCGTTTCCGTATTCGGCGTTGGTGATTATACCGGCGTCTCCGCCGGTGTAGTAGCGGGACTCTATTCCCATGTCCCTCAGTACGCCGGACAGAATGGGGGCTGCCAGCTGCTCCCCGTAGCTGGATATGTAGTCCACCGATCGGGCGGTGAGCTCTCCCAGGTAGCATATCCCGATGTAGGCCTTCTCCAGCTCGGATAGCCTCTGGGCAATGACGGCCATTATTTCATTTCGAATGTCCGGATTCTTAATGGCGTCAGTTGCCGCCTGGTTGTGCCTGTCCGTCAGCCTCTTCATGAAGGCGGTCACTTCATCCACGTTCCCGCCCCTGGCCGCGGCCTGGGCAGAGCTAAGCAGCTCGTCGGTCACTCCCTGGAGCGCAGAGGTGACCAGGACGATCTCGTTCTCGTCGCTGAACAGCTTTACCAGATCTCCCACGTGTCTGAGCCTGTTGCCGTCGGCAACCGAGACCCCTCCGAACTTCATAATTAAGCGTGCCATCGTGAAAACCCTGCTCACCTTCAGTCCTATCGATATAAGCTTTACTCAGAATATTATATTTATCTGGCGCCCTTAATCGGCCGGCGGCGGCCTCTATCTGGAGGGGCAAGCCGCGGTCGGTCCGGCCGTGGACCAGGACGCCTGGGCTGAATCGTGGACTATAGCGGCGTCAGCCCACTTGCGGACCTGACGGAAGTATCACTTTGATCTGGCATGCAGTTTTATGCAGTATTAATTAGTATGTGAAATAGTACGTGGAATCGACTGTGGACCTATCTGAAAGCCCGCCGACTTGGAGAAAGGGCCATTTTGCCAGGGCACCGACCGCACATGTCAATAGCGATTGTGGGAGTGACTCTAGCAACGGCGAAGGCTTATATAGGTGTAATAAGAGGTCTTTGAGTCCTAATTTGGAATTATCCACTAATCACAAATTTCGCGGGGCGTGTTATGGGCAAGAGGAAGAAGATTGCAGAACGTGTGACGTCTCTGATGGATAAGCCTGAAATGATCCGAAACATCGGAATAGTTGCACATATTGATCACGGTAAGACAACCCTTTCTGACAACCTGCTGGCAGGAGCGGGAATGATCTCCATGGAGCTGGCAGGAAAGCAGCTCTTCATGGACTTCGACGAGCTGGAGCAGGCCAGGGGCATCACCATCGATGCAGCCAACGTATCGATGGTTCACGAGTACAAGGGCAAGGAGTATCTCATCAACATGATCGATACTCCGGGACACGTTGATTTCGGCGGCGACGTCACCAGGGCCATGAGAGCGGTGGACGGAGCCGTTGTGGTTGTAGACGCGGTTGAAGGGGCCATGCCCCAGACGGAGACTGTGCT
>JAAEEW010000242.1 GCA_013415595.1 Methanosarcinales archaeon
AATCTTGCTGAGCTGAATTACATCCGTTCCACCCGCCTCCTGAGCGGAGGCTGGGCTGAAGAGAGAGGCTCCCAGTAGTGTTAATAAAATCACCAGGGCCGCCTCGGTGGACCTTGGAGTGATTGGTATAAAAATCCCTCAAGCTGATATCGATACCATTGGATATGAATCTATGCTAGTTTTTCCAAATTAATGCCCCAGCAATGTAGAAAGGCGCCGACAATGAGTATTGATCATAAAATATAAAATAAGGATGGGATTGATCGCCGAACTGTGCTGCTGAAAGTCCGTTCACGTAGTCGAGATTGACGCGGATGGAGATTGGGTCGCTCCCATCTTTCCGGCCTCAGGCTCGCCTCCCCGCCCGGCTCATCAGACGGGCCGCAGCCGCAAGGACGGCCAGGGCCCCCATTCCCCCAAGCCCGGGCTGCTTTTCTGATGGTTGATCCTCTGCCGCCGCCGGAGGGGCTTGTGAAGTTGCCGCCGGAGTAAATGGGGCAGTAGATGGGGCAGTGGATGCGACAGTCGATACGTTAGCTGATGCGTTAGTCGGTGCAGCAGTTGCTGCCGCAGTTGCCCCTTTCCATTCCTCATACGTCCGGGCCGGCCGGGGGTAGGTCAGGTGGACGAGCTGGGTGTGAACATTCTTCCCCAGCTCCCCGGGAGTGGGGCCGTGTGTCTGGTTGTCGCTGTGATAGGAGACGCTTATCAGAGTCCAGGTGACGTTGGCGACTGCGGGAGCCTTCCTGGTCACGTACATGGCCACGTAGTCCTCATAGGTCACGTTGCTGCTGGGGGGGAGGGGCTCAGATTGCAGACGATAAGTGGCATTGCCCGCCCGGTCAGCCCTGAATACGTTCTGGGATCCGTCGGGAGCGCCGAAGGGCAGGTCCTCGGTCCCGTAATTGGGGGGCATGGTCACCAGATGGCACCACACGCTGTAGGTTCCATTGGGCACCAGATTGCGGAAGGTGAGGTTCAGAGTGGCAGATCCATTCTCTTCCACATAGCTTCCCACGCCAGAGGCCATGATCCACTGGTCAAGGGTAAGGCCCAGGCCTTCTCCTCTGGGGAAGGGGCCCAAGGGCGTCGGGCTTCAATTTGTAGGGATCATGGGGGATGGCCCCGGATGCGGCGTAAGCCATCAGGCCCTGGTTATCCGGATTGTCTGCCTGTTCTCGTTCGATTCGAAATACCAGGTCCGGCGTGGACTCATTGAGCACGAAAAAGACATCCTGCACCGGCCTGGGGGTGGGGAGATATATCGAGCTTCTCAAGCTCACGTTGATCCCCCAGTTGTCGGAAGCTGCAGATGGCGCCGGCTGATCAGCGGAGAATGCTGGCATCATTGCAGATATGAGGAGAGCAGACGCCAGAATCAGACGCATAAGATACATATTGTACCTCCTTGAACTAATATAATGATTATTCAAAGTATATGTCCCTGGTGCTCCGGATATGCACGCTTCAGAACCTGGAATATGGGTGGATCGAGTTAGCTCTAGACCGAAGATGCATGAACATGTACACATGTTTTATGTAGAATAATCTCAGACTTCCAGCCTGATAATGAACATTCGATGATATTTCATCGATATCAATTCACTTTGAGCGGCACAATAGGAATGAGAATCCACGAGGAAAGGAGGAATGAATTTGAAAAAGTATTCTATATATGCGATAATAATATTATATTTATTAGTCGGTGCATCTCTTGCATCACAGAATGAGACTTATTGCCATCATGGCCTATGCTTTGAGATCCCCCATGAATGGGATGTCGTCAAGGATGTTCAAGTGGGCAACGATACCCAGATAGTGCTTTCAGATGGCGTTTCAGCCATTCGTGTCGATCTCATCAAGTATCCGGATCGGGAAATCGACAAACTGATGCTTGAGCACCTGATTAGAGACAAAACTATACCGGAGAACTATTCATCATCCTGTATTTGTCCATGGAGATTTATTTATGCTCTTGTGCCATGGCAGGCCAATGGCGCAATAGGCAATTACTATAAGACTGAAATAATTAAACCAGTTAACGACCTGCGCTGCTCCGGTTCAGGCATATCCATAAAACCTGACGGAGTTGAGCAGGCTTCGATCCACGAAAGCTGCGAAGAACTTCCTGCAGAATGGGTGATAGCATGGACCAAACCGGAGTATGATGAGGAGCTGATCGGCATTCATGCGATATTCTCCGGACGTTATCTGCAAATGCCATTTGAGTGGCATGGCTCCTCTAAAGATTATAGTATGCAGCAGCCACTGTGGCTAATATTGACTACCTTTAGCAGAGGAGATGACCCAAAACCAACATCCCTGGTGAATCTGGTTTAGAGGCCACTCGAGCAGGGGCATGTAAAGGCAGGGCTTCGACTTTGCCGGTACATGCCTTAATTTCCGCATCAGTATCACCGCTCACATCCCACAGACTGATCTGGCAGATTTATAAATATAAATTAAAATATAGATGCGGCCCCAGTGGAGCCTTCAGGCGTAGCCCAGGGCCCGGGCCTGGAGGAAGGCCTCCTCGGCCTCCACCTGCCGTCCCTGAGCCTGCAGCACCAGACCCTTGCCCTGCCAGGCCTTGGCGCTGTCCCTGTCTATCTGGATGGCCCGATCGAAGCTCATCAGGGCATCGTCGTGGCGGCCCATGGCGAAAAGAGACGCACCCTTGTTGGTCCAGGGCTCGGCATACGACTGGTTCAGGGCTATGGCGTTGTCGAAGTAGCCCAGGGATTCGTTGTACATCCGCATGTACCTGGCCATGACGAAGCCCCGGTAGTTCCAGGCCACGGGATTGCTGGAGTCTAGGCGTAGAGAGGTGTCCAGAGCCTGTAGGGCCTCCTCATACCTCCCCGGCCCCTCCGCCAGGGCCGTTCCCTTGTGCAACCAGATCAGGGCGTCGTTCGGGGAGAAGGCCAGTGCCTGATCGAAGCTGTGCAGGGCCTCGTCGTACCGCCCCATGCCTACGTAAAGAACCAGCCCCCGCTCGTACCAGGTGCCGGGATTGGAGCCGTTCAACAAAATGGCCTGATCAAAGCTGCTCAGTGCATCGTTATACCGGC
Source organism: Methanosarcinales archaeon (assembly GCA_013415595.1). GTDB lineage: Archaea > Halobacteriota > Methanosarcinia > Methanotrichales > Methanotrichaceae > JAAEEW01. Next base: position 3,072 of record JAAEEW010000242.1, read on the forward strand.
CCATGTTGGAGAGGAGACCGCCCCGGAATAGCCAGGCCTCTTCCTGACCTGGCTCCAGAGATAGGGATTTGTCCAGAGACTGGAGCGCGCTATCATAAGATCCGGACAGGAAATCCAGCTTTGCCTTCTGGAACCAGTAGGCAGGTGTCTCCTCCGACTCCACCGTTCCAGTATCGATCCCGGGAGTCGAGGGCAGGCTATTCTCCAGCTGCTCTGCGAAGTTGTCCATAGCGTATGAAGTGGCGCAGAATATGGCCAGAAATGAGATGAGCACCAAGAACTTCTTCATGAGGTTCCTGTCTTGGGGGAGGGATTGGATGTATTTTGCGGTCCATTGAGCAAATCATCCCCTGGCTTTTCCACGAGAAACTTCCTCCGGATACGGGGTGAGTGAATCCCCCGGCCCAGCTCTCCCGGCGGCGCTTCACGAAAAGCGGGTGGCTGCCAGGTCGATCACCGCTCCGTAGACCAGGCCTGCCGCCAGCAACAACGCGCCGCCATAGTAGCCGGCAGGGATGGCTATGACCAGGGACACCACCAGGCCGATGGCCGATCCCCTGATCAGGGGGTGAAGATCGATTCCTTCCGCCATACCCACCGCCAGCCCCAGCAGGAGGCGATCGTAAAATATAGAGGCCAGAATGGGCAGGGATAGACCAGGCACACTATTGGCCGAGCCATAGGCGCAAAGCAGGCCGAAGAGCAGCCCCAGGGCCACTGATATCTGCAATCTTCTGCCGTTCATGACATAGAGTCCCCCATGAGTTAGCTATCGAAGAGTCGGCTATCGAAGAGTCAGCCGACGACCTGGTCGGCCTCAGGCGGGCCATCTGCCTTCGATCCAGCCAGCCAAAACGAGATGGGAACCGGAGGCATGGGCTTAAACATAGAACCTACGCTATTATTCAAAATATATAAAGATTCTTCCGGGCTCTCCGGGATTGAGACCCCTGAGCCGAGAGCCGGGAGCCGGTGATCACCGGGATAAGTTCTGCACCTCTTCCGGAGTGGCATCCATGTGCACGATCCGGCAGAGCTTCTTGACCAGCAGGGTGGGGTCGTCCGCCTGGAATATGTTCCGGCCGATGGAGATGCCAACCGCCCCCACCTGCACGGCGTCGTAGACCATCTGCAGCAGGTCGGCCTCGGTGCTCATCTTGGGGCCTCCGGCTATGACCACCGGCACGCTGCAGCCCTTGACCACCTCTTTGAAGGTCTCGGGAGATCCGGTGTAGTTGGTCTTGACCAGATCCACGCCAAGCTCTGCTCCCACTCGCGCAGCGTGTTTGACGTACTCCACCCCGTGCTCCGAGCTGACCTTGGGGCCCCGGGGGTACATCATGGCCAGCAGGGGCATCCCCCACAGGTCGCAGGTCCGGGCCACCTTGCCCAGGTCGTGGAGCATGTCCGCTTCGTCGTGAGCGCCCACATTCACATGAATGCTCACCGCGTCCGCCCCCACCCGGATGGCGTCCTCCACCTCGGTCACCAGCACCTTGTTGTTGGAGTCGGGACCTAGAGACGTCGAGGCCGACAGGTGGATGATGAGGCCCACGTCCCGGCCGTATCCCCGGTGGCCGTGCAGCGGCAATCCGATATGGCCCAGCACCGCATTTGCTCCCCCCTCCGCCACCCTGTCCACGGCTGCCGGAAGGTCGATGAGCCCGGGAATGGGCCCCACGGTCAGCCCGTGGTCCATGGGAACGATCACCGTTCTCCTGGTCTTTCTGTCAATGATACGTTCAAGCCTGATGGATTTGCCCGCTTTGCTCATGGGGGATGGTGATGAGCGAAGGGGAAGTTAAAGGCTACGGTGGGGATCGAAGCATAAATCAGGGCATTGATGGCCCAATGTGGGGGAAATAGGACGCGCCCATATAAGACCGCAGAGCCGGCCATCTCCGGCAGTCGATTGATGAGCTGGAGAATGACATGGAAAGGAGAAGAATTGAAGGATTTTTTTGAAAATCGATGATGAATGGGGGATATCGAAGATGAACGGAGACAGATGATGGCCTGACCCAGACGGGCCCGGAGACATGGATGATGTCTCTTCACCCGGCACTATCTAGAACCTTAACTCTCACCCGGTGGGGAATACATGTGTTCCAAGCTTTTTCTCAAGGACCCTTAGTTTCTTCGGAACCTCTGAAATTAATCCATGATCGCCAATCTCCATGTGATAGACCTTGCTATACT
>JAAEEW010000243.1 GCA_013415595.1 Methanosarcinales archaeon
GAAGGCTGCTGGAGTATGGAAGGCTGCTGGAGATCCAAAGATCGAAATGCCAGCAGCGTCCACCCCAGGATGGCAATGGTGCGAGGCAGGCGGCCCGGTCTCATCCTCAGGCTCCCGGGAAAGAGAACATGTTGTTCTCGGGGAAGGATGCGCCTATGCGCTCCAGATATTCCTGGTAGACTCCGGCGGCATCCAGATTCAAACCGGGGTGCAGGATGTTTGCCAGGTAGGTCTGGCCTATGACGCTGTCCATTCCGTAGCACATGTCCCAGTAGAGGACGTACACCCTGTCGTTCTTGACCGCAGAGATGCTCCCGGCTCCCGGCCTGGAGAGTATCTCATCCCTGGTCCTCTGGAGGGTCACCGTGTCCCTGCTGGGGCCGGCCTCCCACCCCAGGGTGCTGGCGGATAGCATGCGGATTATGACGTCTGGATTCTCCTTGACCACCCACTCCCATTCCACCTGGGGATACTCGCCCTCCAGGCTCCTGGCCAGGTTGTACCCGCCGGCTCCCCTCTGCAGGTCGATCAATCCCGATCCGCTGCCGTAGGTATCGAGTGCTCCAAGACCCCCCTTGTTGTTTCTCTCATAGTAGACCTCAGGGATGTTCTGACCGGAGACGGCCTCCTTCACTTCAGTGCTCCTCAGCCAGTACCAGTTCAGGTAGTCCTGGGCCTCCACATCCTTCCCCAGAATCTGGCCCAAAATTGCGACCTCATCCTCCAGCTTCTCCGGCTTGTAGAAGTCCAGGGCCACCACGGCTATGTTCTCAAAGGGCTCCACGCCCTGCTCCACGGCCACCACGCCGTAGGGCTTGTCGGTATAGCTGTAGCAGATCAGAATTATGTTAGGCTCTACAGAGTCTTCGCTATTGGCGATCTCCCCGATCATCTCGTAGTTGAACTCGTTCCATTTGCCAACCACCTGCTTGTCCTTCAGCTCCGGGAAATAGTCGGCTTTCCTGGTTATGGTGTCCACGACGCCCACCACCATATCGGCCGCCCCGAGCATGGTCACGGCCTCGGCCGCATCGGAGTTGAGGACGATAATTCTCTCCACCGGCTCCTGGATTACCACGTCCCGGCCTGCCGAATCCCTGATGGTCATGGGGTACGTCGGCTGGGAAGCCGCCGCCCCTATGAGCAAGAGGAGACACAGGACCGGTCCCATCAGCACAAAGATCCTCTTTTTCATACTATGTCCCATCTCTCAATGCTTTAGGTAATATTTGAAAGCTCAACAAGCATTTTTAGTGATAAGCATTTCGGTTAAAGTATTATCAAAGGCTCGCAGATAAGTATAATTTGTTATTATAATTTTAGCTTCGATCTATCTCCGCCCCCGAAAATATTATGCCAGGGACCGGCAAATTCCTACAGGCCCGGCCAGGGGTCCATGACCCGGTTTCCCGGGGGATATTCCAGCCCCAGAATTCCCAGGTACTCCCGCTGCACCTGCTCCGGATCCAGGTCCGCCTGGGGATGAAGAACCCTGGCCAGATAGCCGAGCCCCACCGCGCCGTCCAGCCCGAAGAACATCTCCCAGCTGGCCACGTAGACCCGGCCGTCCCGGACCGCTGAGAGGCCCTCCGAGCCGGGGCGCTCCATTATCTCCCGGCGAATGGACTGCACCTCTTCGTTCCCTGCAGCCCAGCCGAGCTGATCGGTGGAATGCAGCCTCACGATCACGTCAGGATCCTGGGCCACCACCCACTCCCACTGCACCTGGGAGGAGCCGTCCAGGCCCCGGGCGACGTTCCGGCCTTTGGCCATGACTGCCAGGCGGTCGATGGCCGAGCCGTTCCCAAAGGTCCACAGCTCCCCCAGGCCGCCCCTGGAGCTGCCCTCGAAGTAGACGGCTGCCCGGTCCCCAGCCTGCCCGTGGACTGCTGCATCCACCCGGGCCTGAGCTTCCCGGTTCCATTCGATGAACTCCCTGGCCGCCCCTTCCCTTTGCAGCAGCCTTCCTAGAACCGTCATCTCCTCCTCCAGCCGCTCCGGGCTGAAGAAATCCAGTCCCACCACGGTCAAATTCTGGAAGGGAGAGAGGCCCTCTTCCACCATGAAGGCATCCCGGCGGCCGCTGCCGTGGGCGAAGCTGGCGTAGGAGATGACTGCGGTGCCCTCAGGGCCATCCTTCCCATCGGCGGTGGCGATCCTGGCCATCTCCTCAAAGTCGTACTCCCTCCAGGTGCCCACAACCCGGCAGCCCCTCAGCTCCGGGAGATAGCTCTTCCTGGTGAGATCCTCCACCACCCCGGCGATCAGGTCGGTGCAGCCCAGGATCTTCACCGCCTCCGCAGCCTCCGGATTCAGGACTATCAGACGCTGAACCGGCGTCTCTACATAAACCGTCCTTCCCGAGGAGTCCTTCAGGGCCAGGGGAGATTTCCCGCCCTGCTCCAAAAGGGCACTTCCAGCACCAACCAGGCACAGGACCACAGCCCAGGATGCCATCAGGCCAAACATCATTCTCAAGCCCATCTCCAACCACTCCAATGAAATTTCAAATTAATTAAATCAACCATAGTTTAGCTCAAACTAATTTAAGTTATAACAAATAAAGTTTAACAATTTAAAGGTGACGGGCAAAAGGTCCCATTCCAGATGGACGTGGTGGAGAAGCTAAAATCGGGATTCAAGGATGGGGCCCAGGTTCAAAAAAATAAAAAACACATTAAAAACACATTAAAAACAAAAAAAGCAAAAAAAAAAAGCAGTCCGACAAAGCTCAGGCCTTCAGCCGGTACTCATCTGTGGGGAACTGTGCCCTGGTGGCGTTCCAGGCCGGGGCGTAGCCCTTCAGCGCCGTCTCCCGGCAGGTGCAGTCGAATATGCCGGCCTTGTCTCCGTAGAACTTGTCGTAGCCGGGGACGTCCAGGAATCCGCCGGAGCAGCAGGGGAGCCAGTCCGCCGCGCTGGGGGGATTGTATTTGCTAATCTCCAGGCTCATGGTCTTCTTTATGCGGAAGCTGCCCACGTAGTTGGCATCCACCTCTATCAGCGGGTTCTTCCAGCCCTGTTGCTTCATGTTCTTCCTGGTGCTGTAAAGGGTGTTGCTCAGCAGCTCTCCCACGTGCACCGTTCCCTCGGTGACGTCATCCTCTATCTTCATGGTGATCAGGCCCTTCCCGGCTGCCTTCTCTGTGGGGCCGGTGCAGTTCATATCCACGGAGATGTCCCCGGTGAAGCCCCGGGCATACTCCAGTTGATGCATCATCATGGCTGCCTCCTGATAGCTCCTGGCCACCGTGCGGTCCTTGATCAGGGAATTGTAGACCACAGGATGGCTGGAATACCAGCCGGTCCCGTAGGAGAATCCCTCCTGGCTGTAGGCCATGTCGTTTTGCCTGGTGAAGGATACGACGCTGTTGGCTCCTGTGGGCTGCTCCTTCCATCCCTTGGTATCCGAGAAATACCAGTAAGTTCCGATGTGGGTGCTCTTTTGCTCCGAGGTCAGCAAATCGGCCTCGTTGATGGTGCCGCTGCCGTGCATGTACTCATCCAGGGAGAGATTGTTGGTGTCCACCTTCTGGTAGACCATGACATAGCCCTCTCCCTCCACGTCCGCTTCGTAGCTATGCTTGTGCTTGAGTGCGTACTTATCCGGATTGAAGTCCCAGGTGCCCGCCAGGCAAATGCCTGCTGCCAGAACCAGGAGCAGAAATGCCGCACCCATTCTTTGCATCCTTCCTACACCATTTCC
>JAAEEW010000244.1 GCA_013415595.1 Methanosarcinales archaeon
CATGCCCGTCAGCTCCTTCATTCATAGCTCTCCCTCAGCCGGGACTTCAGGGCATGAATGCTCACATCGTGGACTATGGATGCTGCCACCAGGTCTCCATAGCCGTCGATCTCTCTGATGATGCTGTCCAGGTCGGCGCTCGCTTGATTCTTCAAAATTTTCACGTAAACATCTCTTTTATTTTATAATTTACTCTTCAATATTTTACCCGGGAAAGGTAAGCGGCATCCTTCGAGAATGCCAAATATCCAGGCCCAACAAGATAGTGCTCAGCTAAAAGTCCTGACAGGATTTAGGCTGCAGGCGGCGCCTGAATAGTCCTGTTTCAGCGGAGAATGCCATCTGTTAAAACAAGAATGATTAATACACTAATTATATAATAATCAAAGTCGTCTTATTATTGTCGTGGAGTCTTATCTAGAAGGTTCATCTGGGTTATATAGATGCCGGTCCAGGAGCCGGGGTGCTCTCCTGACCAGAACCCGGGCCTGACGACGGCGACGCCTGATCCGACCTGCATCCTCTCCTGCAAGCGTGCATTTGATATAGAAGCTCAAACAATCACTAGCCGCGTAATTTGGCCTTATTATTGAGGTACTTAATGTCTGGACAATTCAGTGGCACACCCATATACATTCTCAGAGAAGGCAGCCAGAGAACTGCTGGAAGAGAAGCACAGAGATCGAATATAATGGCGGCCAAGGCGGTAGCCGGCGCGGTAAGGACCACACTGGGCCCCAAGGGCATGGACAAGATGCTGGTAGACACCGTAGGAGACGTCGTTATAACCAACGACGGTGTCACCATACTCAAGGAAATGGATATAGAGCACCCTGCGGCCAAGATGATGGTGGAGATTGCCAAGACCCAGGATCAGGAGGTAGGGGATGGCACGACCACTGCTGTTGTGCTGGCCGGAGAGCTGCTCAAGCAGGCCGAGGAGCTGCTGGAGCAGGAGATCCATCCAACAGTGATTGCGGCAGGCTACAGAGCCGCGGCAGAAAAATCCCTGGAGATTCTCAGGGCCCTGGCCGTGAGCGTCTCTGCAGAGAATGAAGAACTTCTGAGGAAGATAGCGGTAACGGCCATGACCGGCAAGGGCTCTCAATCATCCCGGGACGAGCTGGCAGTCATGGCGGTTAAGGCGGTCAGGTCAGTGGCAGACGAAGATGGGACCGTGGACACCGGGAACATCACCGTGGAGAAGAAGGTGGGCGGCGGCATAGCCGACTCCCTGCTTGTGAGCGGAGTGGTACTGGATAAGGATCGGCTCCATCCCAATATGCCAAAGTCGGTTCGTGATGCCCGGATCGCTCTGCTTAACGCCGCTTTGGAGATCGAAAAGACGGAGGTAGACGCCAAGATTCAGATAACCTCCCCGGACCAGCTCCAGGCGTTTCTGGACCAGGAGGAGACCATGCTCAGGGACATGGTAAACAGGGTCGCCGCCTCCGGAGCCAATGTGCTGTTTGTGCAAAAGGGCATAGATGACCTGGCTGCTCACTTCCTGGCCAAGGCCGGGCTCTACACCGCGCGCCGGGTTAAGAAGAGCGACATGGAGAAGCTGGCCCGGGCCACAGGCGCAAGGATCATCACCACCATTCACGAGATCTCCAGAGACGACCTGGGCAAAGCGGGCCTGGTCGAGGAGAGAAAGGTCAGCGATGACAAGATGACCTTCGTCGAGGAGTGCGATAATCCCAAGTCCGTATCCATCATCCTGCGCGGAGGAACGGATCACGTGGTCGATGAGCTGGACCGGGCCATGGAGGACGCGCTGCGGGTGGTGGGCGTCGCTCTGGAGGACAGAATGCTCGTCCCCGGCGGCGGTGCTCCGGAGGTGGAGCTGGCGCTGAGGCTCAGGGCCTTCGCCTCCACCGTGGGAGGCCGCGAGCAGCTGGCCATCGAGGCCTTTGCCGATGCCATGGAGATCATACCCAAGACCCTGGCCGAGAACGCCGGCCTGGATCAGATCGACTCTCTGGTGGCGCTACGAAGCAACCACGAGCAGGGAATGAAGGGCGCAGGCCTGGACATGGATACCGGCAAGGCCATGGATATGCTGAAGCTGGGCGTGGTCGAGCCTCTGCGGGTCAAGACCCAGGCCATCAATTCCGCAGCCGAAGTGGCGATTATGATCCTGCGCATCGATGACGTAATCGCCTCCCGGTCGGGACCCAGAGGGGCGGGCGGCATGCCTGGGGGCATGGGCGGCATGGGCCAAGAGGACTTCGATTAGGTCCTCTCCTCCCCTTTTCGTTTTTTCTTTTCTGGACCAATACACATTGGATCAATACACATTGGACCACATATTCTGCTTCTACTGGAGAGGGGCTGCCTGGACCCGGGCCTTTGGGCTACCTGAAAAAAAGAAACTTGAGTTTTCAGCGGCTTTCACCAGGGCTTTGGCCCCGGGACCGGGGAATCGAGTGCATGGCCAGGGGCCAGGGGTCAGGAGCCAGGAGTCCGTGGCCAGGGAAGAGCAGCCTTGCACACAGGGCCAGACCTTTTTTTTGACCGATAGGTATATAATCCACAGAGCACCTGGGTAGGTAGCTTCATTGCATCGATTCAAAAAAATTGTTGAGATGTTTTTGCGGCACTACCAGATGCAGAGGCATTTTGCTGAGAAATGAACTTTTGCCAGAACGAATTGAAACCGATATCTGCAGATGTCATTCAGGTCCGTTCCATAAGACTTCAACTCACTTAGAAGCTTCACTCAATAATCATTACGAGGTTAAAAATGTCATTTGAGAATTTAAATATCATAGCTCCCCTTCAGCAGGCTCTGGCCAGAGAAGGATACACTACACCCACTCCAATTCAGATGCAGGCCATACCGCATCTATTGCAGGGAAAAGACCTGATGGGCATCGCCCAGACCGGCACGGGCAAGACCGCCGCATTCGTGCTGCCCATACTGCAAAGGCTGTCCGAAGAGCCCAGGGCTCCACTTCCAGGCACTCCGCGGGTACTCGTGCTGGCACCGACAAGAGAGCTGGCCGCACAGATAGGCCAGAGCTTCGCCACTTATGGCCAGTTTCTCCGATTCAGGCACACGGTCATATTTGGCGGCGTCAAGCAGGGTCCCCAGGTCAGAGACCTCTCCCGGGGCGTCGAAATCCTGGTAGCCACCCCTGGCCGGCTGATCGACCTGATGAATCAGGGCTACATCAGGTTGAACGGAGTCGAGTTCTTCGTCCTTGACGAGATAGACAGGATGCTTGACATGGGTTTCATCAACGATATGCGAAAGATTGTCTCCGCGCTGCCACCCAGGCATCAATCGCTCTTCTTCTCGGCCACCATGTCCCGGCAGACCGGCGAGTTTGCACAGCGCCTTCTCAAGGGTGCTGTGCTTGTCGAGGCCACTCCCCAGGCAAGTACGCTTGAATGCATCGAACAGCGGGTCTTCTTTGTGGATCAGGACAACAAGTATCCGCTGTTGCAGGGCCTCTTTAAACAGAAAGATCTGGATCGGGTCCTGGTGTTTACTCGCACCAAGCATCGGGCTGACAAGATCGCACAGATGCTCAGCAGGAACAAAATCAACGCCGATGCCATTCACGGCAACAAGTCGCAAAGCCAGCGCACCAGCGCCATGCGCAATTTCAAATCAGGCCGCCTGCAGGTGCTCGTAGCTACAGATATCGCTGCCCGGGGCATCGATGTGGATGCCATATCTCATGTAATCAATTACGACCTGCCAGGCGAGCCTGAGAGTTACGTTCATCGCATCGGTCGCACGGGACGTGCAGGCGCGGAGGGTACAGCATATTCTTTCTGCGCAGCAGACGAGCGAAACACCCTTCGCAGCATCGAGAGGCTCACGCAGGTGAAGATAGAGGTCATGGATCACCCCTATCATTCGGAAAGGGCGAAGAACGCGGTGGGCGCAGCGGCAGAGCCGGCGCCGAAGAGATCGAGGACTGCGCATCGAGGTTCCAGGCAGGAGAACATGCACAAATCCGGTCCCCGGAAGTCGTATCCTGTCAGACGCCGATAGTCGAGGGCGGGCTCTAAGATCCGGGCGAAGCTATTTGTATTCAAAATGGCCGATTATTGTCCCGGGAAAATGGGCAACCCAGGGGCTATACGGGTGCCGGGGGAGCCGGAATCCTCCGCTTTCACCCCAGGCCCGATCATGCCCGGGCCTTCTCCGGAGCGAGGCCTGATCCGGGGTCCAGTGTTGTGTTATCTTTAAGGGCCTTTTTTGCCCCTTTGGGATTGGGGTGATTTGAATCGATCGTCACCAATATTTTAAAATTTCTTCATATTATTCTAAATCAAATCCATGAAAGGGTTCATCCTTGTTACCATGTCTGTTTTTTTGAGGGATATCCAGAATATGCTGAATTTATGGCTAATGATGGCATTAATATTAATAGCATTATTACTATGAAAGATTCCGATAAAGTAGGACATGGCGAG
>JAAEEW010000245.1 GCA_013415595.1 Methanosarcinales archaeon
AATTGTCCGAGCGCCTTACCTTCTTGAGGGAACTTGAGGAGAGCGAGGAGAGCTATGAACTAGAGTCAAGGATGGCTGCAAGCCGGGATATAACTGAAATCCAGCAAGAGTTTGATCAACAGATCGCCAACCTTCTTTTTGCTCCAGGCGCTGTCGAACAAGAGCTGGAGGTCGCTCGGGTCCTTACCGAGGCGCAGGCAGAATCCGATTCCTCCTTGGCCGAGCTGGAACGCGCACGCGCTCAGTTTATAGACGAGATCAGCCAGCTTAAAGAAGGTGAGGATCCTACACCATACGTGGAGCGGTTCGTACCGGCCATATTGCCTGCTTTGCGCATGGGGATAAAGCTAGTTGGTCGCCCTAAAGTGGTCAACTTCCTTGCCAATTACCTCAGCAAGTTCCTCATCAGAAAACTCGTGGGTCCGAAGTATGGGCCCCTCCTATCCCAGGCAATCGTGGATGTTGGCCTGCGACTCATGAACCTGGAGACAGCGCCTGAGCAGGAAGCTCGTGTGGCCAGCTCAGCGGTTGCGGCCACAATCGAGGATACCGTTCGCCGGGTATCTGCGCTGCCGGAATATGTCCTGGACAACCAGGAGCTTCTGGAGGGATTCACCCTGGAGGCCTTTGAGAAGGCAGCCGCAGCTAACCTTCCGCCAATTCTGCCCGAGGAGGCCTATCGCAAACGTCCGGACCTTCGGGAGTCCAAGACCGTTAGGGGTATGTGGATTCCATTGCCACTGCGCGGCCGCAGGAGGCGCTACAAGAAATATAGCCGCATCATGCGGACCAGGGTCACGCCGCAAAAGGCTTCTGTCGTTCAGACGTTCGGTGGCGTCCCTCTGGCGGAATTCCTGGAAGAGCAACTGGGAGTGGCACCGGGAGATGACGTGGAAGCCCAGGTTCACCTCTTCGAGAGCATGCCGGAGACTTTGCTCTCGGAAGTGGCAATGGCAGAGGAGAGCACCCCAGGTCTAGGCTCTGCAGAGGCTTACACCCAATTGCACCCTCTGACCCCGGAAGCAGCAGGTCTGCTGCTGGGAGAACCAGGGCTGGGACGAGAGGTTGATCCTCGTCATCTGGCCAACCCTTACAGCACCGAGGTAGGACAGCGATTCTATTATCTAGAGATCCCCGGGAAACGACCTTTGATGACGGTTGAGCCCTGTGGACGAGCGAGGATGCGGCGTCCAACCAATGTTAATGTGGTTCTGGACTTCCCACGCAATCAGATCCGAGTCGGCCTATATCTGAGCGAGATACGTGCCCAAAGTATAGCTGTAAAACTCCGTCAGAAAGCTCACGTTGGCCTGGTTGCAGCAAATTTGGGGCGATTGCTTGAGCGCGGAATGCGCCGAGCGCTGATGAACGGTTTCGGATTGAAGATAGTCCACGAGGCTGTGACTCCAGACCATTGGCTGGGAGCGCTCCGGCGGCTTCCCTCTACGGTCCCTCAGGTCCTTCAGCGGAGGTTACAAGAATGGGTCTTGAAAGGGCTTTCTGATTACCTTAAGCTGCATGGGCAGCAGTTCATCTCCGCCAGCGAGGACCCGGCCGATGGCGTGACACTCTCAATCACCATCGCCAATCCCCCAGGATTCGCCCAGCTACGCCAGGCTCTCAAGGGCAAAGCTCTCTCTCTGGCCAGCCTGAAGTTATCAGATGGCACCCCCGAAATGACCATAAGCATCGCTCCGGGGTATAAGACATGAGCAGTCCTGAGGTCGCCATCAGGATGCAGCTCTCCCGTCAGGTGGCCCATTGGACGGCTGCAGTAGACAGACTCAAGAACCTGGATGATCTGGCTTCTCCTGCAGCGTGGAACAACCTGGAACGCTATCTAGGTCTGTCTATTAGGCAGCACCTGACCGTAGTCGTGGAAAAATTGAAGCGCCAGGCTGACCTGCTGAGAGCGGCATTATACGCGGCATCATCGAGGCGAGAACTTGAGGGTGTGCGGCGGCTGCTTCTGGCATTCCGTCAACGATACCTAAGAGCAGAGACGACTCTGGACTTCTTTGCTGATGCGATCAACACCCGGACCAATGTCACCATTGGCGGGCTCCTGAAAGCTTGCGATTCCCTGGCGCACCGGAGCATGGCTTCGATCCTTGATCAACTCGGCAAGCCCACCCCCATGGTCCTCACAT
>JAAEEW010000003.1 GCA_013415595.1 Methanosarcinales archaeon
CTTCAGGGCGGCGGTGTAGCTGGTGGGGTCGTGGTCGTCCAGCTCGTACACCCGCTGGTTGTAGTAGGCGTACATGTTGTAGAAGGTGGCACAGACCTGCAGCACGTCCACGAAGGAGAAACCCCGGTGCATGATGGCCTCCCTGAACAGGGACTTCAAGAGCTCGATGCCGTGGGAGTAGCCCCGGGAGACGAAGGTGGCGCCGGAGGACAGGACCAGCTCCAGGGGGTTGATGGGCAGCTCACCGGAGCCGGAGGGCGTGGACCGTCCCTGGAATCCCAGGGGCGAGGTGGGGGTGTACTGGCCGGTGGTCAGGCCGTAGACCCGGTTGTCGTGGACGATCAGGGTTATGTCCACGTTTCTCTTGGCGGCGAAGATCAGGTGGTCCAGCCCCTCGGCGTAGCAGTCGCCGTCCCCGGCAAAGCCGATAACCGTCAGGTCCGGGTTGGCCAGCTTGATGCCGGTGGCCACCGGCAGCACCCGGCCGTGGATGGAGTAGAAGCTGTTCACGTTCAGGTAGTCGGCAATCTTGGCGTGGCAGCCTATGCCCGAGACCACCACCACCTTCTCCAGGGGGATGCCGTCTTCCCTCAGGGAGAGCAGCACCGGCCGGATGGCGTTCAGGATGGCGAAGTTGCCGCATCCCGGGCACCAGGTGTTCTTTGCAGGGGTGGCCAGAGACTTCTCGGTCATGAGAGCACCTCCCGCAGGCGCATTTCAAGCTCGTTCACCGCAAACGGCCTCCCGTCGTACTTCAGAACCAGGTCCTGCACCTCCAGGTCCCGGCAGCGGAGCAGGCGGGCCAGCTGGCCGGTGATGTTGTTCTCCACGGAGATCATGCGCTCCACGCCGTCCAGGGCGGCGGCCAGCTGCCGGTCGGGGAAGGGCCACAGGACCACCGGAACGATGACTTTTTGCCCCAGGGCGGAGGCGGCCTCGATGCAGGGCCATTTGTTCGAGCCCCAGCAGAGAAGGGCGGTGGGAGAATCGGCATCTCCGTAGACCCTGACCGTCTGATATCCTGCCAGATCCTCTTGCAGATGCCCCTCCTTTCTCATCCTCTTCTCCTGCATGGCGGCAACCGTGGCCCCGTCCTCGGTGGTTATGCCCATCTGGTCGTGGGAGTAGCTGTCCACCTTGACCGCCGCCCCGGGAACCGGAGGCCACAGCAGAGGAGAGACGCCGCTCTCGGTGATCTGGTATCTGCGGTAGGGCTCGCCTCTTCCCTCCCAGGCCGCCGGCTGCCCCTCCTCTCCGGCCAGATGGTCTCCGGTCAGTTCCTCCCCGGCCAGTTCCTCCCCAACCAGGGAGGCCCGGGGGTCCATGCTGTAAGCCCCCTCGCTCAGGGTCTTGTCCAGGAGCACGAAGGACGGGATCTGGTACTTCCAGGAGAGGTGGAGGGCCAGGGCCGACCAGTCGTAGCACTCCAGGGGGTCGCCCGGAGCCACCACCAGCCGGGGGAACTCGCCCTGTCCGGCGTTGAGGATGAAGTGCAGGTCGGACTGGGCGGTGTAGGTGGGAACGCCGGTGCTGGGGCCGGTCCGCTGGGAGACGACGATGGTCACCGGCAGCTCGGCCTGTCCGGCCAGGCTCAGCCCCTCGGTCATCAGGCAAAATCCGCCGCCCGAGGTTCCCACTGCCGATCGCTCTCCGGCGTAGGAGAAGCCCAGGGCCATGAGCATCACCGCGATCTCATTCTCCGGGTGGACCACCTTGAGCTGGAAGTCCGGGGCCACGGACGCCAGGAAGTGCAGGATGCTGGATGACGGGGTCATGGGATAAGCCACGTAGGCCTTAAGTCCCCCCTTCAGCAGGCCCAGGCCCACGGCCTCGTTCCCGGTGATGATGGGGAGGGGCTCTCTTCCCAGATCGGGAACCCTGACCGCCTCCCGGGCGGCGTCGTAGCCCCGGCGGGCCACCTGGAGGTTCATCTCCACCATCCTGGGGATGCGGCTCTTCACCACCTTCTCCAGCACCTCCCAGGGGATGCCTGCAGCCCGGCAAAAGGCTCCCAGGATGCAGGTGTTGCGCATGATGGGCGGGGCATGTTCCTCCTTCATTATCCTGCCTACCGGTATTCCCATGCCCCCCTCCTCCTTGACCTGGTTGGAGTCGAAGATCAGGATGCTCTCCTCCTTCATGCGGGCGCGGTGCAGGCTTACCGTTTCCTGGTTCAGGGCGATAATCACGTCCATGGAGTCCAGGTGGGCGCCGATCATCTCCCTGGCCGCCCTGACTATGGAGAAGTTGTGACCGCCCCGGATGAGGGAGGGATAATCGTAGTATTGATAAAGTCGATAGCCCAGCTGGTTCAGCATCTGGGCGATGAGCATTCCAGCTTCGTTAATGCCGTCTCCGGCCCTGCCGCCGATTAAAACAGAGAATGAGTCCATCCGCACTCCTCTAATTCTTAAATCTTCTAAATCAGGGAGTCCCTGGGGATGACTGTTACAGTCTGCATCTGAAAGGCAGCTCCTGGCCCCCCTGGACGATAAAATATTAGACCGTCTTGATATTTAAGAACTTCTGGCAGATGATACGGAAAAAGAATATCTGTGGCCGGAGAGTCCACAGGCCCCCTCCTTCTGGCGCCATCTGGCTCCATCTGCCTCCATATGGCTTCGTCTAACCTTCCGCCTTCATCCCCGGTAACCCAGTTCGTCAGCCCTGGATAAAGCCTCCGCTGCCTCCTGCTCTCGTCCCAGGGACTGCAGGGCCTCTCCCATCCACCGGTATCTCCAGCCGTTGGCGGCCTCGGGGAAGGAGGATATGTCCTGCTGGAAGATCTCTATCGCTCTTTGGAAGGCTGCAGCGGCCTCCTCATCTCTCCCCAATCCCTGCAGGGCGTCGCCCCTGCACTTCCACAGCTTCGCCGCCTCCGGCACCAGGGCCATCTCCTCCTCCAGGGCCGGCAGGGCTTTCTCATAGGCGGCAATGGCCTCCTCCTCTCTTCCCAGGGCTTCCAGAGTCCGGGCCCGGTTGAGGTGGGTGGTCCCCATCATGGTCGGGGGACCCTGGGCCAGGGCCTGGTCGTAGGCCTCCAGGGCCTCCTGGTATCTGGACAGCCTGTAGAGGGCCCATCCCCTGTTGCTCAGGGCAGAGGCGACCTGAAAGGGATTGCCAAAGCCCGTCTCCACGGCCATGTCGTAGGCCTGCAGTGACTGGTTGTACAGCCCCTGCTCCACCAGGATGTTCCCCTTGCTCCACCAGGCGCTGCTCGCCGATAGCCTGTCGGCTTCGTCTGCAAGCGGCAACTGTGCCACCGTGTCCAGGATCTCCACCGCCTCCCGGCTCCTTCCCAGGACCTGCAGGACTCCGGCCTTCTCCACCCTGGCTCTCTGGTCCTCGGGAGATAGCTCGATGGCCCGGTCGAAGGCCAGAAGGGATTCGTCGTAGCGCTCCAGATCTCGCAGGGCCAGGGCCTTGCCCCGCCAGGCCTCTGCATTCCCGGGATCCATGAGCAGGGATTGGTTGAAGGCCTCCAGGGCCTGCAGGGAGGAGCCCCTGGTCAGCAGCTCCTGGCCGCTCCTCTCCCGGTCCCCGGCGCTCTCGCCCGGGAGGCCGCCATTTGCCTCACCGGCAGTGCTGTTCTGAACGTATCCCAGGGAATCTCCCAGGGTGTCTTCCAGGGAGTCTCCCGGGGAGTCGTCCAGGGCCTCTCCCGTGGCTGGCCCATAGACAAGGAATAAACAGAGAGCCAGATACTTCAGCATCGAGGCGGCATCCATCGTCCGAACCACTCTCCATTTCCTCCAATCCCATCACGGGGAAGGTTTTTTCAGTACCTGTACCCCAGGCTCCTGGCCGTGGCATAGGCCTCCTCCGCCCCGGTGCTGTTGCCCATGGACGTGAGCACATAGGCCTTGCCCAGCCACCCCAGATAGTCGTCCGGTCGCAGCTCGATCACCTTATCGTAGGAGGCCAGCGACTGATTGTAGTCCCCCTGCCGCATGAGAATGGAGCCCCTGGCGAACCAGGCGTCTGCGGTCCGGGGGCCGCCAAGATCGATCACCTTCTCATAGGCCGGGAGCGCCTGGTCGGATCTTCCCAGGTTGGCCAGGTTCTCGGCCTTGAACCACCAGGCAGTGGCGTTATCCGGATGACTCTGCAGCTCCTGATCGTAGATCTCCACCGCCTTCTCGAAGGACAGGGCAGAGTCCTCAATCATCTCCAGGCCGGCCAGGGCCACACCCCGGGCTTGCCAGGCCAGGGCGTCCTGGGGATTCTTCTCCAGCTTTCTGTCGATTATGTTCAGGGCCGCCCTGCTGGCCTGCTGGCTCAGCATCTGATAGCTGAGCGACTTGCTGATCCACAGGCTCTCGTTCTCAGGCTCTATCTCCAGGGCCCGGTCGTAGGCCTGCACCGCCTCCAGCAGGGAGTTGTTCATGACGTACCTATCACCCATCTGGCTCCAGTATGCCGCCGTGTTCTCCTGGCCGGCGTCGTCCTGGGACGCGGCCGGGATGCAAAGGACGGCGGCGACCGTCAGGGCTGCTACAAGCATGGCCAGATGCCACGACCTCGCCGGCCGGCATCCGGCCGACGGCAGCCCCCATTCACTCTCTCCGGCAGTCATTTTCCCCTTTCCCCTATTCAGCTCACATATCGCCATCTTATCCCCACTCTCCATTCTTCTAAACGATTCCCTCTCTTTCCCCCGCTCTCCTATTCGCTCACACGTCCCTACCTGCACCCCACTCTCCAATCCCGCTCACACCTCTCTGGCTTTCCCCATCAGCCAATGGCACCTAAGAATCCTTCTTAAAACCCCACTCACCCATTCGCTCACATGAACCCCATCTTCTCCCCAACTACCCCGCTTCCGCTCAACACCGCTCCACTTTCCCCCGCTCTCCTATTCGCTCACATGTCCCTACCTGCACCCCACTCTCCAGTCCGCTCACACCTCTCTGCCTGTCCCACTCTCCCATTCGCTCACACGCTCCGATCTCTTCCTGCTCTACAATCCACACGCGGCGTCGATGAATAGATGAATAGATGCATAAAACGACCTTCACCGGCCCTCCTGGCCGGACCGCTCCCCGGAATGAGGTGCCAGGGCCTGCGTCGTCCCTGGAGAGTCCAGGGTAGCCAGAGCCAGGCAACAAAATAGAAATGAGATCCATGATAACGAATTTCGGGTTTTCAGGCGGGTACTCAAGCGTCCAACCGTCACCGCCATGGCTGAGCCAGATCCTTGATTCATTTAATCACTTCCTCCATTTTCGAAATCCAAAAATGGACTGCGAAGGGCAGGTCTTATCAGACAGATCTCCTGGACTGTCTCCACATCCTAAAGCCGTAATTCTCCGGCGTTCAACCCGTTACGACATTCAACGAATATATAATTTGCGGAACAGGGCAGATCTCGACAGTTTGGGCATATTTTAACAAAATTTAAAATGTATGGCGGTGGCAGGCTCTCCATCAGACCGGGCCCCGACTCCGGTCTGAGCCCTGGTTTTCCATGAATCGGTGATCATCCTCCCTTAGTGGGTGGGCAGGTGCATAGAGGGGAGACGTCCCGACTATCGGGCATCGCACTCCTGGAAACAATTGATAAATATTTTCGTAGTTGGCCGTTTTTCTCTCTCCTCAACGAATCATCCTCACCTGTTGATCGCACGCTCATCTCCCGTCTTCCTCCCCACCGCATCTCCCGTCATCCTCACTCTCCTCATCGCAAGTTCCTCACACTCCTCATCGACCGTCTTCTTCCCCACCTCAATGCCCGTCTCTCTCGTCTCCCATCTGCGCGTCTTTGTCGTCCAGCTATAGGAGTCGCCCCTCTGGCCATCCATTCTCTCCGGGGAAATCGAAGGTCCATCTTGCGGATTTTCCGAATTCGGGAGCTTCCCATCACCGCAAAGCCTTATTATCCCGGAGATCATCCGGCAAGGTCATGCCAAATCTCAACGTCGCGGTTCTGGGCCCCTCCGGCTATGCCAAGGATATCGGCAAGAAGGGGACCACCAGTGACCTCACATTTTACAATCTGAAAAAGGGCGATCTGACCGTCACCCTGATCGAGCCCACCAGGTATCCGGAGAGGCTGGCGCCCCTGTTCTACGCCGTCTCCATGGCCAGCCAGGCCATATTAGTGGTAGACGAGATCACCCCCACCTTCGGGGAGAGCGTGATCATGCTCCAGTGCGCCGGGGTGAAGGAGGGCTACGTCATCCTCAGGAACTATCTGAGCCGGGAGCAGCTTCTACCACTGATCAAGGGCACGGTGATCGAGGGTTACCGGTTCATGGAGGACGACAAGATCGTGCTCAGGGAATCCCTGCTGGAAGAGGCCGCTAAGATCGAGTCGCCCCAGGACGAGCCGTCCGGAAGCCTGCCCGTGGACCACTTCTTCAGCGTCCGGGGCATAGGCACCGTGGCCCTGGGAAGCGTTGCCCGGGGGAGCCTGCACAAGCACGAAGAGGTGCGGGTCCTTCCCGGAGAGAAGACCGCCCAGATCCGGTCCATCCAGAAGCACGACGAGGACTTCGACTCCGCCGGAGTGGGGGAGAGGACGGGCATGGCCCTGAAGGGACTGGAGGTGGAGGACCTGGACCGGGGAATAGTGCTCACCACCGACAAATCCATCAAGAGCACCTCATCCCTCAAGGCCGGAGCAGAGCTGGTCAAGTACTGGGCAACCCCCCTGAAGCCGGGAATGGTCCTTCACCTGGGGCACTGGATGCAGTACATCCCCGCCCGGGTGGAGGCGGCGGAGGGGCCGGACTGGCATAAGCCCCTGCTGACTCTGGCCCTGGACAAGCCGGTGATTCACCCCGCCGGGTCCCGGGGGGTGCTGACCTATCCAGAGGGAGGCAAGCTCAAGGTGGTAGGAACCATCGAGCTTCCCTGAAGGGACAAAGGGATAGACAGCCACCGTCGAAATGGCATTGTCAATATGCGTGTCAAATAAACGTGTCAAATAAATGAGGTGCTCCGGGGGAGGGGCGAAATGTACCCCGAGAAAATTTTTCCGCCCCTCCCTTTTCACGCCCCATGGTCTCCATATCGCCCCTTCTAGTTCTCCCTCGTCTCTCTTCTACCTCTTTTCGCGCCCCGGGGCTCTCTTTGCCCCTCATCACTCCCGTCTGGACCACCAGCCGGCCAGAATGGGCCCGCTGATGTTGTGCCACACGCTGAACAGGGCTCCGGGAAGGGCTGCTGCCGGGGAGAAGTAGATGGTGGCCAGGGCCACCGCCAGTCCGGAGTTCTGCATCCCCACCTCGATGGCCACCGTCCGCCGTCTGGGGCGGTCCATCCCCAGCAGGGAGGCGGCCAGGTACCCCAGGAGCAGTCCCAGGCAGTTGTGGAGCACCACCGCCGCCAGGACGACGGGGGCCAGGGAGAGGAGGAGGGAGGCGTTCAGGCCGATTATGGCCCCCACTATGAGGACGATGGCGGCCACGGAGACCAGAGGCAGCAGGTGGATGCTTCTCGCCACCTGCCGGCTGAAGAAGCGGTGGGCGGCCACTCCCAGGAGGACGGGGACCAGGACTATTTGCAGGATGGATAAGAAGAGGTCAACGGCCGGCACCTGCATCCACCGTCCGGCCAGCCACAGGGTCAGCAGGGGAGTCATGAGGGGGGATATCAGGGTGGAGACCGAGGTCATGGTCACCGAGAGGGCCACGTCTCCCCGGGCCAGGTAGGCGATCACGTTGGAGGCCGTCCCCCCGGGGCAGGAGCCCACCAGAATCATCCCCACCGCCAGCTCGGGAGAGAGGTGGAAGGCCCGGGCGATGCCCAGGGCCACCAGGGGCATGACCGTGTACTGGGCCAGGACCCCGATCATGACGTCCCGGGGCTGCTGCAGAACCCTGCGAAAGTCCTCCAGGGTGAGGGTCATGCCCATGCCGAACATGATGGTGCCCAGGAGCAGGCTGATGTGGGGGAGGACGAAGGAGAAGGTCCCCGGACGGACCAGGCCCACCACCGAGACCAGCAGCACCCAGATTGGGAAATAGGTGGTGGCAAGCTCGCTAATCTTCGATTGCAGATCCATTCTCTGTCCCTCCGCCCCGCCGGGGCCCTGCCAGGTCTGTTGTTGAAGGGACTCTTTCCAGCAATTTCAAACTATCCGTCAATCTCCCGGCTGAACTGGGAGTTGAACCGGGGAGCCCTGGCCGGGAATGCCGGAGATCCGTTTGAAGAATGCCGGAAAGAGCGTGAGCGGGACCGATAAGCCCGGGACAGAAAGGTCGGGTACTGAGGCTCAGGACCGAAGTTGCAGGATTGGGGCGAAAGGACCGCAAAGGAGCAAATGAGTGATCGCTGCCGTCAGCTCAACGGCAGAAAAAATTTGGGGGCCTCACTGGGTGAGGCCGACCCGCCATTTGAGGAGCCTCTCCTCCACCACATAGCGGAAAGAACGGTCCAGTAGAAGGCCCACCAGGCCCAGCACTATCATGTAAAGCAGCACCAGGTCCATCTTGTGCAGATAGTAGTAGAGCCAGATCTTGTAGCCCAGCCCGCTGGTGCTCACCCCGAACATCTCCGCAGCCACCAGACACATCCAGGCGATGCCCATGGCGATGCGAATCCCAGCGGCGATGGAGGGCAGGGCGAAGGGGAAGGCCACGTACCTGATCAGGTTGCGGTCGCTGGTGCAGCCCAGCACCTTGGCCGACTCCACGTAAACCTTTGGGAGGTTGCGAAATCCGGTGTAGGTGTTGATCAGGATGGGGAAGACCGCTCCCACGAAGACGATGAAGCCGGCGGACTCGTGGGTCAGGCCGAACCACACGATGGCAAAGGGTATCCAGGCCAGGGGGGGAATGGGCCTGATCAACTCCACCAGGGGATCGGAGATCCGGTCCATCATCTTGAACCAGCCCATGCTCATGCCGATGGGCATGGCCACCAGCACCCCCCCCAGGAGGCCGATGGCGAAGTGCAGCAGGCTGATGGGCAGGTCCTCGGTCAGGATGATCCTCCACTGGCCGGCCATGGCCTGCACCACCTGCAGGAAGCTGGGGAGGATCAGGGTCTCGTCCACCAGTGAGGCAGCGACCTGCCAGACCAGGATGAGGCCGGCCAGAGAGGCGGCCTCAATACCGTAGTCCTCCAGCTTGGACCCGAGCTGCTTCTTTCTTCCCAGACCTATCTCCTCCTCAAGCTAAGCGCTCGTAGAAGCTGGTGTCGAAGAGGTCCTTCTCCGTCATCTGCTTCTTGGTGTAGCCAAGCTCGTAGTCCACGGCGGCATACTCCAGCGTGGACGGTATCTGAATCCTGGGGTCGCTGATCCACTTTCCATCCCAGGTGTCCAGAGAGTGCTCGACCATCTCCATATCCTGGCCGGTCTTGTTGGAGTAGATCCTTGCCGCATCCTCCGGGTTGCTCTGGGCGTACTTGGTAGCCTTGATGTGGGTCTTGATTATCTGCTCCACCAGCTCCGGATTCTCCCTGATCAGCTTGCCGCTGACCACCAGGCTGCAGCAGGCATGGTTGGGCCACATCTCTCCAGAGGCCACCACCGATGTTCCCTTGCCCTCCAGCTCGACGATGGCCGGAGCGGGGTGGGGCAGGAAGACGCCATCCACCTGGCCGGCGGATATGGCGGTCACGGCGTCGCCGGGGCCCATGGGCAGGATCTTGATGCCCTGGAAGTCCACCCTGAAGTCATTGAGCCACTTCTTCATGACCGTGTCCTGGATGGAGCCCGGCGGGAAGGTGCCTATCTTCAGCCCCAGCAGGGAGGCCGGTCCGGTGTACTGGATGCCGGGCCTCAGCACCAGGTCGGAGCCGTTGATGTTGACTCCGGCCACGATCTTGGCGTCCAGGCCTTCAGATATGGCCGAGATGGGTGGGGCCGTTCCCACGTAGGCTATGTCCAGGTCGCCGCCGAGCATGGCCTGCATCTCCGGGGGTCCGGAGGGGAATTCAAAGTCCTTGATCTCGGTCACTCCAAAGGGCTTCAGGTCCTCCAACCACCAGCCCTTCTCCATGGCAATCATCTCGGCGATCTGGTGGGTGCTCGGCTGATACCCTATGCGCAGGGTCATGGCCTCCGCTTTCTTCTCCGGCTGGCTGATACAGCCAAGAGTAATCACCACCACCGCCGCAATCAGCATAAAAACGATCCAGTGCCTCAAATCAATCACCTTGCTATGAGTTGTCATACTGGCAAATGCCCCCCTCACTTAAAGCAGTTTCCACCCAGGGCCCTGGTTATTCCTTAATGTGTCAAACTGACGTCTCAATTGTACAATCGTAAGAAACGGACGCCTGTGGAGTGGCGTAATGGGGAAAAGAAAGATATGTCTGAAGTTAAAACAGGGATGAGTCTGACCGGAGCGGTATATCATCACCGAAAACTCATGACAGAAATTGACTAAACGGTGAGGAAAATGAGGCGATCTGTCGAAGAGATCAACGAGCGTCTGCGGCGAGGGGAAGCCCGGGTACTCACCGCCCAGGAGGTCTGTGACCTGGTGGAGGGCGGGGAGAAGCCCGGCATGCAGGACGTGGACGTGGTTACCACGGCCACCCGGGCGGTCATGAGCGGGACCTACGCCGTGCTGTCCTTCCCGGTGGCAGAGCCCCACACCTTCCTGCGGGC
>JAAEEW010000246.1 GCA_013415595.1 Methanosarcinales archaeon
CCCCTTTTTTGCCGGGATAATATGCCCGGGCGCCAGGCTAAGGAAGCCCGAGAGAAATATTTAAATCATTGATCATTATAGTTATACCTGGAGGATAAATTAATGAAATTATTATTGTTATCAATTTTCTCACTACTTCTGATTGGCGCAACCGTCGCCCAGGATTCGCAATACTGCATTCTGAGAAAGCCAATCCTCTATGGTGACGAAAACTGCTACGAGTTCTACATGTGCGATGCCAGCACCGGAACCAGATGCACCGCCGGAGGGCCCTGCCAGGTGACTCCCCTGGCCGCCCGGGAAGGCTGGGAGGTGGACCCCAATGCCCACCCGGCAGCCACGCCCGGCCCTTACAATACCTGGGAGGGGGCAGACTACGTGATGGCCGTTCTCTCACCCTACTCCGGCGACTGGTATGAGTGCTTTGGCCCCAGCACCATGGAACTGCCGGAGAGGCAGCCGGTGCTGGACGCGGAGACTGAGGCCCCGGGATACTGCATTCTCAGGAATGCCGATCTCTATCAGCCGGTGGAGGGCCTGCCGGTGTGCTTCCAGTTCCACCTGGCCGATACCACCATCCCCCTCTTTCCGGTGGGAACCAAGATGGCCACCATCTCCGGGGGTCTGTGCTTTGCCACCTCCTACGCCGCCAGACAGGGCTGGGAGATAGATACCTGGTACGGCGGGCCTTACGACGAATGGAGCGACGGCGACCTGGCTATGACCATCCTCAGCAGATACGGCGATGATTTTTACGGCTGCATGGATGAGCCTATTGAAGATGCCGGGATATGGGACCAGGCCGATGAATCCTATGAAGACGATGAGTTCGATGGGTCAAATGAATCAGATGAGTCCGACGAGGAGACCTGGGTGGTCTGGTACGCAGAGAAGATCGGATTTCAGCCCATCTACGTCACCACCAGCTCCGAATACGAGGAAGATACCCCGAGCTGCCAGTACTCCGGTGGAGGAATAGATTGCTCAGTGATGCTGGATAAGACCCTCATCATGGGGCCGTTCTCATCCCGGGAGGAGGCCAACGACGCCATCTGCGGGGAGCTAACCAACTTCCATAGAGGGTCATGCGGCCCGGCCGCGGTGTACTGCGGAATGCCCTTTGCAGACTATCAGGGGGTACAGCACAACATAGAAAATATAGATTGCCAGTTCGATTGATACTTTGATCGATCCTGTCGGGATGGCGGGCCCTGGCGTTGGGCCTGAGCCTTTCATTTTCCGGCTCAACCTTCCGCCAATCGTGCGACCGGGATGGGCGAATTCATCCCCCATAAATTTGCTTTCAGAACAGCTAGCCGATACGTTTAATAAGCACGAGTTGGGTTTGGGTCGTTTTGTGATCCCGGGCGAAGGAACATTACAATCTCCCTCCCTAAACTATTCCTCCGCCCTGGATCACCTTCTTTCTTTGAGCCAGCGGCTCCACTTAGTATAAGCAGCCCACTAACACATAAAATTGTCGGGAGGAGTCTTTGTCCGACCTGAAATGGGCGATTCGAATCCATCCCCGCTTTCTGCCTGAAGGGCCCTGAAGGATTCTGAAAGATGTCGAACGGTCCTGAAAGACCCTGGAAGGGCGTCCCCCAGCCGTCAGATTCCGATGCTGCAGGCAAAGATCATTGGCCATGACTGAACCGTTCGCCATCATCCACCCAGGAGCCGCCTGGGAGCATCCGGGATCTGGCGCGAGGCCCATAGAGGCTCCGGGGGCTACCCCAGACCACCCACCTGAGGCCTCACCTGAGGCCGCCCTGGTCCACCTGGCTTGAGCTAAGCCTGGATTCCTGATTCGCGGATGCCTCGCCCAGGTACTCCCCGGGGCCGCCTGAAAACTCGAAACGGTCCTCAGCACCAGACATGGAAGCGGACGCGACTACTCTCCTGCCAGCCGATCCTGTACCACAGCTCGTGGCTGCCCATGGCACTGGCATAGAACCATGAGCTGTAACAGTGACCGGGATAGGCCATCCCCAGGTACCGGGTCTGCAGATCCCCGGAGGGCAGCCGGTGGAAGAGCATGATGTACCCCCGGTCCCTGGGCACGAACTGCATCCTGGCCCAGGAGGCGAAGGGCAGGCTCATGTCCTGGAGGCGGCTCCTGCCGCAGAGGTCCAGGATCCACATCTGGTTGCAGTACCCCTGGGACTGGTAAGGAATGCCCGCCCCACCCATGTCCATCAGCATGTGCGCCGAGGGCGGCACCTGGGTGGTATAAAATCCTCCCACCTCAGGCATCGAAGAGGGCGAGGGCGAGCCCTGACCGGCACAGAGAGGGCATGAAGTCAGGAGAAGGATGACTATGGTGATTGCCGTTAACGTGAATTCTGTCAACTTCATCTCTGTCAACTTGATCTCAGATTCCTCCAATACCGTATTACATCATTATCATATAAAAATGTTCATCAGTATCCTGCAGACAGGGCGTGAGGAGTGGGCTCCTTCCCGGCAATTGCATCCGGCAATCCCTCCCGCGCAATTTCTTAAACAGAGATTGTATGATGAACGAAAAGCCGCCAGACAGACGAAATATCCGAAAAGGCACTCTTTAAAAAATTAAAGAAAAATTTGGGTCGGCGCAGGCATGAGGACGGATGCCTGCGCCGCATAGAGAATGGCCAATGCTTCCTGGATCTCACTTCGGACAGAGATCGCAATTTGCGCAGTCCGTCTTCGATCCCCCTTCGACGTCGGAGATGTTAGCCGACCGGTCAAATCCCCAGTCCGGCGGCTGCCATCCTCCCTTCTGTTCAGGCTCTGTCACTCCGCCCACCACCACCGTGGCGCTGGCCTCGACGGTGGAGCCTCCCACGCCGCCCACCGGATAGCCCTCTACGTGGACGCTGTTGACGAAGGTCCCGTTCCACCTGGCCCGGGCGCTGTAGTCGATGGACCGCATCTCCCCGGGAGCCAGGTCGGTTAAAATCCACCACAGGCTGCGGCTGGTGAAGTCGACCGGGTCCAGCGACGAGTCCACATACTCCAGGCCATAGGGCAGCAGATCGGTGACGTTGACAACCATGGTCTTATCGGCCCGGTTCTCGATGGTTATGCGGTAGTCCACATCCGACGGCGAATCGGGGTCCACCCGGGCCTCCTTGACCACCTCCATCTCAGCCGGACAGCATCCCAGCCAGTCGTACTCGATTACGGAGTAGTTGCTGGCCACGACGGACTTGTTGCCGTAAATTCCGGTGACCACCACCCGGTTCACCAGGGAGTCGAGGTCGCCGGTGGTGTTCAGCCTGAGCACTATGGTGGAGGCGCTGCCGATTCCCAGATGAGTCAAAGACCAGTTGGCGCTGCTGGAGCTGAGCAGGTAAGGCTTCACCGAGGCGTTGATGTACAGGGTGCCGGGCGGGAAGAGGTCCTTCACGTAGACCGGCCCCAGCGCCCGGTTGCCGTCATTCTCCACCCGGATGGTGTACTCCACCAGAGTGGTGTCCACCCCGTCCAGCACCACATCTCTGGGCTCCCCGACCTTGCTCACCGTCAGGTGAGGCAGATCGTACTTGGAGACCCCGGTGAGCACCGTCTCTCGCTTGACCTTGTAGGTCGCGTAGTATTCCTGGTCCAAGTCCACCTTATCCTTCAGCACCGCCCGAAACCGGCTCTGCCCGGAGAACTCGGCCTCGCTCTTCATGGCGTTCAGCCCCTGAGCCTCAGTATCCTTCTTCAGA
>JAAEEW010000036.1 GCA_013415595.1 Methanosarcinales archaeon
GACAGATAGCTGGCGACCGGGTTTCCGCTTCCCCCTTCGAGCTTCGCTGCTACTCGTCCGACGCCTCTCAGGTGGAGGGTCTCCCTGACTTCGTGGTGCGAATAAAGAGCGCCGGGGAAGTCTCCCAGATTCTATCCCTGGCCCACAGGCTGGAGGTTCCGGTCACCGCCAGGGGAGCGGGAACCGGCCTGGCCGGGGGAGCAGTCCCGGTGCAGGGAGGCATCGTCCTGGACATGTCCGGCAT
This sequence comes from Methanosarcinales archaeon, assembly GCA_013415595.1. GTDB lineage: Archaea > Halobacteriota > Methanosarcinia > Methanotrichales > Methanotrichaceae > JAAEEW01. The sequence goes on from JAAEEW010000036.1 coordinate 245, forward strand.
GAACCGCATACTGGAGATGGACCTGGACAACCTGCAGGTGATCGTGGAGCCGGGGGTGGTCAGGGACCGGCTAAACGACGCCCTCAAGCCCCACGGCTTTTTCTTTCCTCCGGACCCGGGAAGCTCGGCCATGTGCACCATCGGAGGGATGATCTCCAACAACGGAAGCGGGATGCGCTGCGTGAAGTACGGAACCACCCGCCACTACGTCCTGGACCTGGAGGTGGTTCTGGCCGACGGCCGGATAATCAACACCGGCTCCCGGATGCTGAAGTCGGCGGCGGGATACGATCTGACCAGGCTTATGATCGGCGCCGAGGGGACCCTGGGGGTGATCACCAGGGCCGGCCTGAAGGTGGTACCCCTGCCCAGGGCCCGGAGGCTGGTCCTGGCCTCCTTCCAGGATGCAGAGATGGCGGGCCGGGCGGTGGTGAAGACCTTCGCCTGCGGGATCGTCCCCTCAGCCTGCGAGATCCTGGACCGGACCACCATCCAGGTGTTGAAGCGGTTCGACCCCCATCTGGCCCTTCCCGGCGACGGCGACGTGATCCTCTTCGAGGTGGACGGCACCGAGGTCTCCACCGCCGAGGCGGCGGAGCGGATCCAGGAGGCCTGCTCCCCCCTGGCCCTGAGCATCCAGGCCGCCTCCGGCCAGGCGGAGATGGAGAAGATCTGGGCGGCCCGCCGGCTGGTGGGGGCGGCCATATCCCGGCTGGACCCCACGAAGAGCCGCATCTACGTGGGCGAGGATGTGGGAGTGCCCATCAAGCAAATCCCGGCCCTGATCAGGAAGGTGCAGGAGATATCCGAGGAGTTCGACCTGCCGGCCATGAAGTACGGCCACGTGGGAGACGGCAACCTGCACGTGGCCCTGTTCATCGACGTCATGGACCCGGACCAGTGGGCCCGTCTGGAAAAGGCGGCGGACCGGATTCACAAAAGCGCCATCGAGCTGGGGGGCACGGTCAGCTCGGAGCACGGCATCGGGAAGGCCCGGGCCGGGTACATGCAGGAGCAGTGCGGAGAAGCGCTGGAGGTAATGCGGACGATCAAGAGGGCCCTGGACCCTAAAGGCATCCTCAATCCCGGCAAGCTCGGCCTGTGAAATCCGGATCAGTGATTTTGAAATGAACGTCGATCTTCGGTCTATCAACAAATGCGTGCGCTGCGGGACCTGCCGCTCCGTATGTCCGATCTTCGAAGACTCGGGCTGGGAGTCGGCCAACACCCGGGGCCGGATCATGATCATCAAGGGGCTGGCCGAGGGCCGGGAGGCCGATGCGTCCGCCGTTGACAGCCTCAGCACCTGTACCACCTGCGGGCTATGCACCGAGTGCTGTCCGGCGGGGGTAAATCCGCCGGAGCTGATCGAAGCCTCTCGCCGGGATCTGGTCTCCCGGGGGATGGTGACCGAGCGGCAGGCCCTCCTCAACCGGAAGGTCATCGAAAGCGGCAACACCTTCGGCGAGGAGTCCGATCGATTGGCCTGGCTGCAGGACCGCCGCCCGGCCGTCCAGAAGTCCGATTACGTCTACTTCGTGGGCTGCCTGGCCTCCTACCGCTACCCGGAGATCGCCGCCCGGACCTTCGAGGTGCTCAGGCGCTTTGGAGTGGCTCTCCTCCCCGATGAGCAGTGCTGCGGCTCGCCCCTGATGCGCACCGGATTTGACTACAGCCGCTTGAAAGAGCATAATATTCAGCAGATAAGGGACATGGGGGCTCACACCGTGATCACCGGCTGTGCCGGCTGCTACACGGCTCTCAAGAGGTACGGCTGCCGGGATTTCAGGGTGGTAAGCGTCCCGGAGTTCCTGGCCGAGCACCTCTCAGAGCTGAAGCTCCAGCCCCTGGACCTCAAGGTCACCTATCACGACCCCTGCCACCTGGGAAGGCACGCCCGGGTCTACGACCAGCCCCGCCAGGTGATAAAGGCCATCTGCGAACTGGAGGAGATGGCGGCCAACCGCAGCTCTTCCCGGTGCTGTGGGGGCGGGGGTGGGGTGCGCTCCGGGTACGGCGAGCTATCCTTGCGGCTGGCGAAGAAGCGGCTGGAGGACGTGCCCGGGGACGTGGACTACGTCGTCACCTCCTGTCCTCTTTGCATCCGCAATTTGACCGACGCCGGTGCAGAGATTGA
>JAAEEW010000247.1 GCA_013415595.1 Methanosarcinales archaeon
CTGAAGTTAGAGGTGCCTCATTGCAGAAGAAAGTGGTCGCTGCGAACTCCTGCTATGGCGGAAGGAATTACAGACCATATCTGGACCCTGAAAAGTTGATGACTTTCAGAGTTCCTGTTCAGTAGATGACGGACACGACCTATTCGCGAACCAGTCTATTCCTTCTCGACCTGTTCACCCGAACGGGTAAAGTATCGCCTGATGAAGATCGACGGGAATCAGCCCCTTCCGGCCCCTCGCTGTGACCAGTACATTCTTTATCAGTACTACTATCTCCCCGGGCACTCTGGCCTTCCAACCGAAAAACTTTTATATTTATAACTATTAAACATGATAATTAGAGGGCCTCTGTCTGTAGAGATCCTGTGATGCGAAGGCGAGAGGATGGACGTAAAGGTGCGCAGGGTAATTCCTGCAGCATCTCCTGTCCTGCGGATGTAAAGGTGCACGCCAGAAACGACGGAGCATCTCCCGTCAGATGAGCAATCCAGGATTAGTGGGCAGAGGCCCTTGCCCGTTATGGCTGCTATTTTTCTCCATTCAACGAAAAATAGATAGGTTAAGTGCCGCCCTCTTCGCCATGTGCCGATGCTGCATAGGATTCGAGGACTGCCCTCAGCTCATCCATCTTCAGGGGTTTGGACAGCACGCCGTCGATCTCCTCCCTGATGGTGACCTCTTCCCACTCCCCCTCCCGGTTCCAGGCGTCCGTGGTGAGGGCCACCATCCCCGGCCTTCTCCCGGCGCTCTCCATTCTCAATAAAGCATCGTGCAGCATCTCTATCCCCGGGAGGTTGACGTCCACCAGCAGCAGGTCGTAGCTTCCCTTCTCCAGGGCTCTTGCCGCCTGCTCTCCGCTGGGTGCTGCCTCTGCCAGATGCCCAAGACGCTTGAGCATGAGCAGTGCCACCCTGAGGTCGACGGGATTGTCCTCCGCCAGCAGCACGGAGAGCTTCAGTTCATCAGATGGCGCCGCCCCCCTCCCGGTGCGCTGTTCTTCATTGCCGGCTGGAAACAGGCTCAAGAGGAGCCTATGAAGCCTGGAGAACTTCACCGGCCTGGTCAGGATGTAAACGGCCTGCACGTCTGCTAGATGCTGGCTCTGGGCCACCGGGACCAGCACGATCAGGGGCAGGTGGCGGCATCCGGGAAGTGCCCGGATCTGCTCGGCCAGCCTGATCCCGGGGACATCGGCCGCCTGGGTGGAGAGGATGGCCAGATCGAACTTCTCCCTGTGGAGCAGGCGGCAGGCCTCTTCTCCGGTGGAGGCGGTCCTGGCCTCCAGGGACCAGGATGAGAGCTTCCTGGCCATGATCTCGCCGACAGTATCGTTGCCCTCCACCAGCAGGGCCCTATTTCCCTTGAGCCAGGACTTGGCCGGCTCTCTGACCTTTGTCCCTCCCATGCCCAGGGGGGCCACTATGGTGAAATGGAAGGTGGAGCCGGCGCCTTCCTCGCTCTCCGCCCATATCCGGCCTCCCATCATCTCCACCAGCCGCTTGCTGATGGCCAGCCCGAGGCCCGTCCCTCCATACTTCCGGGTGGTGGAGGTGTCGAGCTGCCCGAAGGACTGGAACAGCCTGGGTATCTGGCTGGCCGGGATGCCGATTCCCGTGTCCTTCACCGAGAAGTGGACCTCCTGCCGGCTGCTGTCCAGGTCGCGGGATGAGACGGCGACCACCACCTCTCCCGATGTGGTGAACTTGACGGCGTTGCTCAGCAGGTTGACCAGAATCTGGCGAAGCCGGGTGGAGTCTCCCACCAAGACCCTGGAGACATCGGATCCCATATCTGAGGCCAGCTCCAGCCCCTTCTCGGCCGCATCTGCAGCCACCAGGTCCAGGGAGTCCTCCAGGCACCGCTGAAGGTCGAAGGGCTGGCTTTCCAGCTCCATGCGGCTGGCGTCGATCTTGGAGAAGTCCAGGATGTCGTTGATTATGGCCAGCAGGGAGCTACCGCCGGTTCTGATGGTCTCCACGTAATCCTTCTGCTCCCGGGAGAGGTCGGTCTCCAGGAGGAGGTCGGTCATGCCGATGACCGCGTTCATGGGGGTCCGGATCTCGTGGCTCATGTTGGCCATGAAGTCGGACTTGACCCGGGCGGCGGACTCGGCGGCCTCCTTGGCCTCCATCAGTCGGTTCTCCATCTCCTTTCTCTGGGAGATGTCCTCCACTATGCCCACCGCCCCCTCTATCCGGCCGTCGGCCCCGGGGATGGGGGCGGTATGAATGGATATCCAGATCTCCTCATGGCCTGGAGAGGGGAGGTAGAAGCCCTCCGCCGATCCCTCCCGGCCCTGCAGTGCCGCTTCCAGGGCCGGGACGACCAGGGATCGATTGCTGGCACTGATGTCCGCGCCAATCAGACAATCTCTATCCGAATGCAAAATATCGGCCAGGCGGTCGTTGCAGTCGGTAATTCTCATATGGGAATCGAAGTGGAATATCCCCAGGGGGGAGCTGTGGAAGAGCAGACGGTAGCGCTTCTCGCTCAGCCTCAGGGCCTGCTCGCTCTTTTTTTGCGGGGTTATGTCCCTCACCACGCTGGCGATGACCTGCACCTGGCCGTTATCCATGATGGGAGACCAGGATCGAGTAACCCACCTGGTCTCGCCGGCCCTGGTGATTATGCGGTACTCGAAGTTGGAGCCCGGCTCCCCCAGCAGGGATCTCTGGAAGGCCTGCTCTACCTTCTCCTGGTCTTCCGGATGGACGATTGATGCCTTCTGCTCGGCCAGCTCCAGAGGCAGGTAGCCGGAGACCTCCAGGCTGGCCGGGCTGACGTAGGAGTAAGAGCCGTCCGGCCTGATCAGCTCGATCATGTCGCTGGAATTCTCCACCAGCCCCCGAAACTTGGCCTCGCTCTCCCGCAAGGCCTCCTCCGCCCGGACCCTCTCCCCCAGCTCCCTTTCCATGTCCGCAGTCCTCTGCTTCACGGCCAGGGCCAGGTAGGTCTGGCGGCTGCCCACCAGGTAGACTAGCGTGGTCAGGAGGGCCACTATCAGCAGTCCTGCTCCCTGGAACAGCCGCAGCGGTCCCTGGATGGGATGGTCCCAGCCGCCCCTGGGAACGCCGGCCAGCTCCCAGTAGCCGTCTCTCAGCACAATCCGGTAGAGCACGGGTTGTGACTGATAGACCGATTCCTTCCCGAAGAAAATATTTCCCGAGCTGTCCTTGATGGCCAGCTCCAGATCGGAAGGGGCTGGATTCAGGCCGGCCTCTCCGATGATGGGGGGAATGTCCAGGGTCATGGAGAGCAGTCCCCAGAAGTCGTCTCCCTGATAGACGGCCAGGCGGGCCACCATGCCCATGCCCCCCAGCCTCAGCTCGTGGGGCTGGCTGATCACCAGCTGTTGGGACCGGGCGGCCTGGAAGACTTCTGCCTGCAGGCTGTGGCGAGGTATCTGAAACTGGTCGTGGCCGACGACGCTGCCATGAACATCCCGGGGGTAGACGTATCTGGTCACCCCCTCCGGGGCGATGCTGATGAAGCGAATGCCCTTTGCGCTGGAGATCATTGTGGCGGCAAAGGTCTCGAACTCGTCATCCTGAATCGATTTGTTGAAATCTATCTTCGATTGGACAAAGGCGCTGAGTCCATCCAGGAGAATGAACCGCTGGTTGAGGGTGGTGGACAGGGATATTCCATAGGTGGCCAGCGTATCATTTGCGTGCTCGTGCTCGATGTTCAGCAGTTCGGACTGATACCAGGAGGTGATCGTCCACCAGGCCAGGAGCATCACTATCAGTGCCAGCAGCGTTATTTGAAGCGGCCGTGCTCTTTCCCCGTTCATATCCACCAGTCCGAGGTTCTTGATCTTCTCGATTTTCCTGTCGATGAATGTCTGCATAAAGACGGCCTGATCCGCCCCCGTTTCCGGCATGGGGCCGTCTCCTTTCTCTCAGGTTATGCCAGTTTCCAGGCTTCTTTTTAAAGCTGAGCGTCACTCTATAGAAATAGGTATTAAAAGTATGTGGAGAATGGATCAATGGTCTCGGATTGCTCAATAATTTCTCAATATTTATAAAACAGCATGGCTCATCGGCAGGGAATGGTGGGCTCTTCGCTACATAATGGTCCTCTGTCACCGGAATGGCCCCGATTTCGAAATATTGATTGCTACTATTAATATCATAATAAAGATAGACGTCGTGTATCAGGCTAAAATGATTCGAAATATCATATAAAAACTCATTGAATCCCTTTTACAGTTGAGCATGGGTTGGCCGGTCTCTTTAAATTTTTAACTCTGGCTAAAGTTTATATTTACGTCAAACAATTACCTGCAGATGCTGGACCCCCTGCTACTGAGGATCATTGCCGGAAGGAAGCCTGTCAGGACCACTCGATGCTCTCTGTGCCTGGTCTTGATGGCAGCATGCCTCCTGTGCCTGTGTTCCGGGACCATCGGAGCCACGGCCCCCTCCCCGGCCCTCACAGTCTCTTCCCCCACACCGCCTACCTCTGTGGTCATGCTGGCCCCCTGGCCCATAGAATCGTCGGGCCAGGGCGAAGGGCAGGCCAGGCCCGGTTTTCACCCCTCCGGATACCTATTTCACCGGGGAGACCTGCTGCCTCTCCCGGCACAGAGTTCACCCGGAGACGACAATTCCACCGGGCCTATGAACGGCACGATAGATCAACAACTCCAGGAGGCAGAGACTCTCTATCTTCAGGGCCGCCTTCAGGGGTCGGTGGAGGCCTATCGGAAGGCTCTTTTGTCGGAACCTGAAAATCCCCTGGCCTGGCACAACCTGGGCTATCTTCTCCACCTCCTGAACCGCCGCCAGGAGGCCCTGCAGGCTTACGATCGGGCCCTGGTGCAGGACCCAACGCTATCCCCTGCCTGGAGCAGCCGGGGTCTGGCCCTGATGGAGCTCGGGCAGGCCGGGCGCTCCTTCTCGTCCCTGGCCCGGGCGGTGGAGTTCGAAGCCCGCTCTGCCCGGCTGTGGAGCGACCGGGGGGCCGTCCTGGCGGCGTCGGGCCAGGCCGACGAGGCCCGGGAGTGCTTTGAGCGCTCCCTGGAACTGGACCCGTCCTTCTCCCTGGCCTGGTTCAACCAGGGTAGCGTCCTCCTGCAGTCATCCCTCTGCTCGCAGTCCGTTCAGGCTTTCGACCGGGCCCTGGAGCTGGATCCCGGCTCAGCCCCGGCCTGGAACAACCGGGGAATGGCCCTGTGGAGTGCGGGCCTCCACAACCGGTCGGTGGAATCCTTCGAGATGGCCACCAGAGAGGCCCCGGACTCAGCAGAGGCGTGGTACAACCTGGGCGCTTCCCTGCTCTTCCTGGGGCGCTACCAGGAGGCATTGCAGGCCCTGGACCTGTCGCTGTCCCTGCATCCTCCGGCCCTCCTCTGCCGGGACGCCCGGGCAGCCAGGGCCCGGGCGCAATGCCAGCTCGGTCGCTGGGAGGAGGCCAGTGCTGCCTGGGAGGAGGCATTGTCCCTGGACCCGTCCTCCTCCGTTGCCTGGTGCGGCCGGGGCGAAGCTCTGCAGGCCCTGGGCCGGCAAAATTCTGCCCTGGACTGCTTCAACCGCTCCCTGGAGCTTGATTCCGGCTCCTCCCTGGCCTGGAACGGGAGGGGCATCGTCCTGGCGGAGATGGGCCTTTACAACCTCTCGCTGCAGTCCTTCGATCGGGCACTGGCTATAGATCCCCGGTTCTCCTGGTTCCGGATGAACCGGGGTTTGGCTTTGCATCGGCTGGGACGGGAGTCGGAGGCCCTGGCGGACTTCGATCAGGCCGCCCTCCTGGACCCCGGGAACGCCCGGGCCTGGCACGGCCGGGGGGTGATGCTGCACCGCCTGGGCCGCTACCAGGAGGCGGTGGAGAGCTACGATCGGGCCCTGTCCCTGAACGGGTCCTGCCAGGAGTCCTGGTTTGCCCGGGGGTTGGGCCTGGGCCAGCTCGGCCGGTACGATGAGGCCTTGAGGTCCTTCTCCCGGGCCCTGGCTCTGGACGCCAGGGACTGCGAAGCCTGGCGAGCCAGGGGGCTATTGCTGCGAGAGGCCGGGCGCTATCAGGAGGCGGCAGAATCTCTGGAGATGGCCACCAGACTTTCGGAAAAGGATGCTGATTCCTGGCACGATCTGGGAAGCGTCCTGCTGCTGCTGGGCCGCTACGACGGGGCACTGGAAGCCCTGGACCGGGCCGTATCCCTGAACCCTGAAGATGCCCTGGCCTGGAACGACCGGGGCATAGCCCTGGGCCGCCTGGGCCGATATGACCAGTCCCTGGCCAGCTTCGACCGGGCTATGGGAATTGA
>JAAEEW010000248.1 GCA_013415595.1 Methanosarcinales archaeon
ATTGCTGGAGGATGATTGGGAATTTGGGGAATCCCTGGCCCCCTGCCCTGGCCCCTTGGGCCGGCTATGCCCGTGGCGGATCCTGGCCTCTCCGGTCGATGCCCTTATGAATTTCCTGGTCCAAGGTCGTGGACTCCAGTGGAAATAAAGGGGTTGTCGGGTTGATCCATCACGATTATTCCAGAATTAAGACCATGGCAGCTTTATTGCTGTTTTTATTCGCCGTGCACATCCAGGGCTGCCTTCAATCTTCAGAACTAACGACCAATTCCTCCCCCCCGCAGGCCGCAGCCCCGGCCGCACAGGCCCGTCTGGGGCCCCTCCACTCCGGGCTGGAGCTGGACTTCGAATCCTCCCTCAGCCAGGACCTCTTTCGCACCTGGGGATCAGTCGTCCTGTGGTCCAACTCCTCTCTCCCCTACCTCATGTTGAACTCCTCCCTGATGAAGGACGGCCGCCTGGTGGAGTCCACCCGCTACCTGCTGATTGACGTCCAGCCTGGCCGCCCCTTCAGCTTCGAGATATGCGAGAGCGGCCGCTATTCGCCGGCGGAGGGCTATAGCTGTCTCCTGGAGGCCTCAGGCCCCCAGGGACCCCTGCAGTCCGAAGCTCGCCAGTGCCAGGCGGAGCTGGAGCAGTCGCCGGAGTCCGCCAGAGACAGCCGTTTTGAGATCGAGTACTACTATCGTTATCTGGCGCAGAGCGAGGAGGAAATATTCTCCAGGGAGAACGACGACCGATATCAGGAAGATTTGCCATCCCCCGGCGGCCGCCAGGCCGGAGAGCCAATAGGGCCGGACCGGGATTCAGTCTCCAGCGACGAGGAGGCCCGGTCCCTGTCGGACGGCGATGACGGGGAGGGATTCGTGGGAAGCAAGACCTCCAAGAAGTACCATCTCCCCACCTGTCGCTACGCGGTCAAGATCCTGCCGGAGAAGAGGCTGGTCTTCGCCAGCCGGGAGGAGGCGGAGAGCCGGGGCTACGAGCCCTGCAAGGTGTGCAATCCCTGAAAGATTGGGCTCCCTTTAAAAAAATGGCCAAAAAATGGCCGGGCGGCCTGAATACTTCGGCTGCCAGAAGGTCCCTGTCGCCCTGGGGGGCTGCAGATGGCGGCCGGCAGGGAGAGCCCCGGCGGAGGCACAGCCTGGTCAGCGCCGGGGGCTCAGCTCTCCGATCATCACGCAGGAGAGACCCACCGCCAGGGGCGGGTCGGAGGTGCTCTTCAGGACGATTCTCTCCTGGGGATACCCCAGATCGGTCATCACCGCCACCTCCCGCCGCAGGCCCCGGCTCTCCAGGTAGCTGCATAGCCCCGCCATGTCCGTGGAGTCGTCGGTGAGCAGAAAGACAAATCTCCCTCTGGAGAGCTCAAAGGCCACCGCCTCCGGGTCCATCCTCCGGCCGTGGAAGGTTATGGGCACCACCCGGAGCTGGCTTATCCGCAGCCGGGCGCAGGCCACCTGCATGCTGGAAATGCCGGGCACGATCTCTGCCTCCAGGTAGCCAAGGCCGCTCAACATGGGGTCTCCAGTGGAGAGCACCACCGCCTCTCCCGGCAGGGTTCGCAGGGCTTTGTAGTCCTCGATGACCTTCACCGTGCATCCCGGCGGGATGTGCTCCTGCACCAGCTCGATGGAGCGCCTGGAGCCGTAGATCAGACTGGCCCCCCGCACGGCGTCCATGGCCTCCCGGGTGAGCATCCCCGGCCCGGCTCCCACTCCCACTACCTTCATCCTCAGGCCTCCATGAAGATGCTGCCGTCCCTGTTAATCAGCACTATCCGGGTGTGGGGGAGAGCCCTCTTGGCCCGCTCCAGGGCCCGGGCCAGGGCCGGGTGGTCCGGCTCCCTCTCCGCCATCTCGGCCACGGTGGCGTAGCCGGTGCCCTCCAGCACCTCCGGCAGGGCCCACTTCAGGATCAGGCCGGGCAGGCCGCACAGGACGCTGTCCTGCTCGGCCCTGAAGTGCAGGCGGTCCAGGTGGCTTCCCACCAGCACTGCCTGGTGACGGGGAAAGAGGATGCGGCTGAACCTTAGCCCCACCCGCCCGGTGGTGGCCACCACCCTTTCCGCATCGACCAATCCCTGGGCCACGTCCTGGCCCATGTGCTCGTTCCAGGGCTCCACGAATCCGGTGGACCCCAGCACGGAGAGGCCCTCATGGACCCCCACCCTGGGATTGAGGGTCTGCCGGGCCGCTTCCAGTCCCCGGGGAATGCACAGCTCCACCACCGCTCCCTCCAGTCCCGCCTCCTTCAGGCCTTCCTCCATGGCCTCCCTGATCTGCTCCCTGGCGCTCCGGCTGATGGCCGGCTTTCCCCGGGCGGCGCATAGCCCCCCCCGGGCGACGACGCCTATCCCCGGGCCGGGGACCATCCCGGTCTCCGGTGCGGCCCTGGCCCGGGCCTCGATCTCCAGGCCATGGGTGATGTCGAACTGGTGGTCGCCGCCGTCCTTGACCGCCCGGCACCATCCGTCATGGCCCTG
>JAAEEW010000249.1 GCA_013415595.1 Methanosarcinales archaeon
ATTAAGATGCCTGTGAATGTATTTAATGAATAATTCTCCGGGTGAACGGCATCCATCATCAAAAATCGTCAAAAAAAGTTTGTCATCTGGACCGCTTGGCCTTCACTGCCGTGCCATAGGCCATCAGCTCCGCCGCCTGGGGCCCGGTCTGAGATGTGGCGAACCTGACATTGACCACCGCATCCGCGCCGAGCCGGGCTGCCTCATTGATCATCCGGTTCATGGCCTCCGTCCTGGCTTCGGAGAGCATCTCCGTGTACTCCTGCAGCTCTCCTCCCACCAGCGACTTCAGCGAAGCGGTGATGTCCTTTCCCAGGTGCTTGGAGCGCACAGTGCTTCCAACCACTACGTCCAGAATTTCTATCTCGTGCCCGGGTATGCCTTCGGTGGTCGTGACTATCATGGTCTTCACCTCTTTATCCTCCTCTGATCTGTGCTCTCCACTTCATCTATCTTCTCCTCGCGATTCCTGAACAGGATCAGGCCTGCGCCCAGGGCCAGGAGGGGGACGGAGTAGACCAGCAGGAAGGGAAAGCCGGCCGGGAAGAGCAGCATGGAGAGGGCTATAGTCAGGCCCAGTGCGATCAGGGCCAGCCCCCATTTGACCTGGTTTTTCATATCCGTCCTCCAGATCTGTGTAGCGGACTTATAATCATAACTCAAAATCGTTGGGCACAAGCGCGGCATCAGGCTGACCACCATGGCCCCTGGGCATAGAACCGGGATTAGTATCTGACGCCCCCCTGGCCCCGATGATCTCCCCTTCTGCACCGTGAATCATCGCTTTGGATCAGACCTTCACTTTAGCTTTAGCCCAGCCTCCCCGGAGGAACCACATGCCCATCAGCGCCCCTTTGAGCATGGTGGTAATCCCGATCACCAGCCACACTCCGTCGATCCCCATCCCCATCTCCACCGCCAGGAGCCAGGCCAGGGGCACCCTGGCTGCGGTCAGGGGAACGGAGATGAAGAAGGGCGGCCAGGTGTCTCCCGATCCCAGGAATGCGCCCTCCAGCCCCAGCTCCAGGGCCATGGCCACCTCGAAGAGGCCGATGATCCTCAGGTACTGGCCGGTGGCCTGGACCACCGCCTGGTCCGGGGTCAGGAGGGAGGCCAGGAGGTCCCCGGCAAAGATGAAGGCCAGGGAGACCAGGAAGGTGAAGGCCAGCAGATAGCGGGTGGCCAGATGGACGGCCTCCCGGGCCCGGTCGGTCCTGCCCGCCCCCAGGTTCTGGCCCACCAGGGTGGCCACGGCGGTGGAGGCGGCGATGCAGGCGAAGTAGGCCAGCCCCTCCCAGCGCTGTCCTATCCCCATGGCGGCGATGTGCACAGTTCCAAACTGGGCTACGATTCTGGTGATGAAGACGTAGATTAGGGAGAAGAGCGCCCCGGTGAGGGCCAGAGGGGACCCGATCCTGGCCATGAGCAGCAGGTCGGCCCACAGGCCCCGGGCGGCCAGGCGAGGCCAGCCCAGGGAGAGGCCCTCCCTCTGCAGCCGCCAGACGAAGAGGAGCAGTCCGGCCCCCTGGGAGAGGGCAGTGGCCAGGGCAGCTCCTGGAACGCCAATGGCAGGCGCCCCCATCCAGCCGAAGATCAGGAAGGGGTCCAGCAGGATGTTCAGGGCAAGAGCAGTGGCGGTGATGGCCGCCGGGGTGAACGTGTCTCCCAGCGACCGGAATACGGCGTCGAAGAAGACGAACAGGAAGACCAGAGGCAGGGAGATGTAGAAGATGCTCAGGTAGGCCGCCGCCAGGCTGAACACCATCCCCTCCAGCTCCATGAACCGCAGCACGGCGTCCAGGGTGGCGAATCCCAGCAGGGAGAAGCAGGTGGACAGCAGCAGAGCCAGGAGGGCGCCTTGCCAGAACCAGTGGGCCAGGCGGTCCCATTTTCGGCCTCCTGCGCTTCTGCTGATCAGGGCCAACGTCCCTCCGGCGGCCACGTTGGCCAGGGCGCGAAGGGCCCAGATCAGGTAGCTGGCCACGGCTAGAGCGGCGATCCCCGCCGGGCTGGTCCGGCCCACCCAGAACATGTCGATGATCTCGAAGAGCAGGTTTCCAATCATTATGGCCATGGCCGGGAGGGACAGCTTGAGGAGAGCCGTCCTCAGGTCGCCGGCGGTGATCAGGTCGATCCTATCTTCAGTGGAGCTGAACTCTGATGGCGTTTTGAATCTCCGATACCTTCGATTCGATCAATTCATGGGCAGGGGGCCACCCTTTGATAGCCTTTCCGTTCGGTGGGGCCGCCTGGAAGTTGAAGTTTTAAAGCTCTGAGCTGATGAGCTGATGACGTGATATGCGATTAATCATAAAATATCCGCTCAAATATCAGCTTAAAATAAAAATAACCAATACAAATAAAATGGGATTCGAGTGGGTTGACTACCACTCGAACTTCATATTGGTGGCGCCCTCTGCCTTTAGCCTGGCCTTCAAAGCCTTGCCCTCATCCTCGGTCTTGAAGGTTTTCTCCTGGGCCTTGCCACTCTTGTCTGTGTAGGTAACCTTTCCCATCACAAAACCTCGAAACTAATTATACCTCACTTATTTGTTAAATAGTTTGCTTCATTCAAACCACGTCACCTCTCCGGGGGCCATCCCCCCTGATGATCCCTCAATGGGCGCGATTCCACCCGACGATCCTCCAAAGGGCGCAATCTCCCCGGAGGGCATCTCTGCGGGCGCGATGGCTCCTCCATTTTCCGTCATCTGGGCCGCGTTGCCTTCGTTGCTGTAGTTACCGTCCTGATTCGAGCCAAAATATATTCCCATATTCATTACATCGAAGTAACATACGCTGCGGCAACCGCTGTTAGTCTGCAGCACGACGGTCCTTCTGCCGAGTGGATACGATGCCATGCCCATTTGAGAGAGCGTTCCCTGCATCCATCTCGGGCCGTACCTGGCGGAGACGGTGCCATCTGGCCTGTATACCTTTAACTCTGCTGTCGTTCCCCAGTTGGATCTGTAGTATATGGTGACGGTCTCACCCAGGCCATAGCTGCTCTTATCAGTCCAGACGGAGCATCCGCTGCCGGGATTGATTCCGCCCCCACCGCCGGTACCAGTCCCACTCCCACCCCCACCGCCGGGTGACCCACCTCCGACATTAAACCAGATGTGGTTGCTCTCTCTTTGATTGACCCTGAAATATACCTCGTGGGTTCCCGGGGTGTCTGCGATGAACCACATCCTATAGCTTCGTCCTCTATTTACGAATCCGGGGTAAAACTGTTTGATCGTTCCATCAGGATAGCGCTCGAATAATACGAGCTGTCCCGTTTCGTGCGGAATTATCTCTTCTCTTGCAAATCTATTTAAAGGAATATCTAATGTCGTTCGCTTTTGGGTGCCTGTGGAGTCGACGATCCAGAGAGATCCCTGGCCCATGCCATGGTTGGCCAGGAACGTGCGTTCTGCAGGCAATTGGCCATTTGCGTTATCCATCACCTGAGCAGGACCCTGGTCTATCAGCTGTCCTGTGGCTTCAGGGGGAGCAGATACGCTCCATACAATTCCGTCCTGTGCTAAGGAAGGGGCACAAATGGCAGCCATAGCCATTATCAAAGATACGATAAGCCAAGACTTCGATTTTATTTTTCCCTCCTTTAATTCACATGACAAAATTTATAAGATATAATAGTGTTGTACTTGTATTACTTATGTAAAGTCTGCATTATCCATACCTGAAAATAACAAATAAAAAACTTCTGGATTCAAAATTTATCTTTTATTGCCAGATTTATTTTATAATTATTCTACGAATAACACGATTGTTTAAATTGACGACACAATATTATAACTCGCCGGCCAGTTCAAAATATATTGATAAGTTACATGCAAATCTGGAGCCAGAGGTGGCAACTGATGAATCTCGCGATTTGTCAGATCCAGGCGAAGACGCGGATTCGTCCCGGTCATCTCCGCTATTTCTGCCTGGCCAGGATGTCCTCCACCCCCGCCCTGGCGGCCAGGGGCTCCAGCACACACCTGCTCCACCGGGCGGTGACCGGCTTTCCGCAGCGTCCCTCGAATAGAAATGTCCTTCCCGGATTGTCCTTCAAGAACTGTCGCAGCTCGGGCAGGGCCTCTGCATGAATTTGGACTGTCGGCCGGCCAGAGTGGAGGGAGAGCAGGCCAGTCTCCAGGTCCAGGTCGCAGACCCGGGCCTCCAGCAAATCGGACAATTCGACGCCGCTCTCCAGGAGCAGCCAGATCATGAAGCGCACCGCTTCGCTCTCCGCTGCCTTGAGCAGACGCCCCTTTTCCTCATCGCAGAGCTTCCTCAGCACTCCAGCCTCCCATGACACAGCTCCGACAGAAATCTTCGAGCTCATTCATAAGGACATCTTAATCAAAAACCTTTGCCAGCGCCATTATCTTGCCAGTAGCTGCAATCGATGCGATTTTAGGCCGTTCTTATGGCCCGATCGGTCTGGTTCATCGGCTCCCTTCGAAGAGGCAATAGCTTTTTCATTGAGGACTGCATAAGATACTGGCAAGGGGATAGCGACGAAGGTTGTAGCAATAGCAGTGCTGTTACTTATCATGACCTGTGAACTGGCTATGGGAAACCCACCTTTGCCCCAGCCGGCTCAGGACGAGGAGTACTGCAACAGGCTCAAAGTGGCAGGGACCGGAACCATCGACATAGCTCAGTCGGTGGTGGACCGCAGGCTGGGCCTGGAGTACTACAACTATCTGAACGGAAACGGCGACTTCGAGATGGACTCTTCTAACGGCGTCTCCACCGACGCAGCCCTGCTGCAGGCAGACGTCGACGGAACCGTCCGGCCCCTCAATCTATTCGAGACCAGCCGCATGACCTACAGGGGCGAGACGCCCCTGGTGGGCTTCAAGTACATCAACTCCCGGGAGTTCTGGGGAGGCATAGGGGCAGAGGTCCAGGAGAGCTTCTCCGTCACCGAGATGGAGCGGGAGGGAACCACCTTCTTCGCCTCCACATTGCCCGATGGCAACGACTCTCTCCCCCAGACCCTGGATGAGCTGAAGGCAGCCAGCCCCGTGCACATCGTGGGAATCGACGTCAAGAACAGCTTCAACGGCACCTGGGAGACCAATGCCCACTGGCACAAGATCCTGCAAAAGGACATCAAGGACCACCAGATGTTCTCCGGCCAGTTCGAGGTCAAGAAGCTGCTCAAGTTCCACGAAAGCCCAGTCCCTGACCTGCCGGACAGGAGATGCTGGGGCGTGGACTGCTGAAAGCCCCTGACCGGAGATCTTCTACGGCCCTCCATCCCCAAATTTTTCTCATCCATCATCAGAGACGGTCTGATGGGAGGCCATGATTCAAAACTGATTTATTCTGCCATCGATGTAACTAAAAAGCATGTACATTAGATTCGCCCTGCTGCTGACATTGGCAATAGCTTTTCTTTCACCTCCCGGGCCGGCCCAGCCCTTCCCCGCCATCTGGGCTCTGTCTCCCCAGTCTGATAACGTCAGCGATCAGGCCTTCTCCAACTTCACCTCCGTCGACAACGCTTCATCCCCTGCCGCCGAAGAGTCGGTCCTGTCCCCGGAAGAGCAAGACGGCCTGCTCTACATGAGGGAAGAGGAGAAGCTGGCCCGGGACCTCTACCTGGCCTTTTACTCCCGGTTCAAGCTGCCCATCTTCAACAACATCGCAGACTCCGAACAGGTGCACATGGACTCGGTGAAGGGACTGCTGGACAGATACGGCCTTGAGGACCCGGCCCGGGACCAGCGGGGCTCCTTCGCCAATTCCCATCTGCAGACCCTTTACAACAACCTGAGCGAGATGGGAAACCAGTCCGCCCAGGAGGCCCTGATGGCCGGGGCAGCGGTGGAGGAGATCGACATCCTGGACCTGGAGAGCCGGCTGCAGGACACCTCCCGGGAGGATATCATAGCCGTCTACGAAAACCTGCTGAGGGGCTCGCGTAACCACCTCCGCGCCTTCGTCATGGCCCTGAAACAGGAGGGTCTGACCTACTCCCCCCGCTACCTGAGCCAGAGCCAGTACGACCGCATCGTCAGGACCTCCAGGGAGAGGGGACGGCCCTGATCCTGTGATGCCGCCGGAGAATGCCGCCTGAATAGGCCACCAAAACAGGTTTAAGGGCCTTCATACTCTCCCAGAAATCATGGACAATCCCGCATCCAGATATCTGATATTTGGCGCTGGCGCCCTGGGCAGCGTGTTTGGGGCCATGCTTCAGCAGCAGGGCCTGGACGTGACCTACGTGGGCCGGGGGGAGCACTTCGAGACGGCCATGAGGCGCGGCCTGAGGATAACCGGCATCTGGGGCGAGCATCAGGTTCCTTCCCGGCGCATGAAGAGCCTGGAGGACTGCCGGGAGGACGGGGAGCAGTTCCCGGTTATCCTGCTGTGCGTGAAGTCCATGCACACCGACGAATCGGCCCGCCAGGCCAGTCCCCTGCTGGAGGAGGACGGCATCATGGTCTCCATCCAAAACGGCCTCAACAACTGGGAGACCATCGCCCGGCACGTGGGGCCCGAGAGAACGGTGGGCGCCCGGGTCATCTTCGGGGCGGAGATCCCGGAGCCGGGAGTGGCCCTGGTATCGGTCTACGCCGACCCGGTCCTGCTCGGCGAGCCCCTGGCCCCGGTCAACCGCGATCTCCTGACCGCTCTGGATAGGGACCTCAACCTGTCCGGAATTCCCACAAAGATAGTAAGCCCGGAGGAGATAAGGTCCGCTCTGTGGGCCAAGGTCCTCTACAACAGCGCCCTGAATCCCCTGAGCGCCATCCTTGGGGTGCCATACGGACGGCTGGGGGAGCAGGCGGAGACCCGGGAGGTCATGCACGAGGTCCTGCGGGAGATCTTCCAGGTGATGGAGGCCAGGGGGGTCAGCGTGCCCTTCAGGGATGCGGACGACTACTACCGTTTTTTCATGGAAAAGCAGCTTCCGGCCACGGTGGATCACCGCTCCAGCATGCTCCAGGACATCTCCAGGGGCCGGCCCACAGAGATCGACGCCATGAACGGGGCCATCTCCCGCTACGCAAAGGAGCTAAACATCCCCACGCCCTACAACGATTTTCTCACCCACCTGATCAGGTTCAAGGAACGCTTTGCCAGGAAGAGC
>JAAEEW010000250.1 GCA_013415595.1 Methanosarcinales archaeon
CGGAAGGGACCTTTCCAGATCCTGATTATCAGGGCCATCCCCGTCAGGTTGATGGCCAGGATCAAGAGCCATCCCAGGGGACGGCGGAGGTCCAGGGCGGCGGGAGCCTCTGGCCTCAGATCCAGGACCGTGTCCCGGCTGAGGCTGACCGGATAAATCCGGTCCGTCTGCTCCATGGCCCTGACCTGGTAGAGGCCGCGCTCCAGCCGGAAGGAGTGCTCCCGGGATCCGGCGGAGCGGGCCACCTCCGCCCCGTCAAAGAGCACCTCCACCTCTCCGGGGCTTGCCAGGCGCACCAGGAGCTGGCAGCGGTCAGCCAGGGGCATAGCCACTCCGTCGGCCAGGGTGAGGTTGGCGGGGAGGCCCAGCAGACCGAGAACAGTGGGGGCCACGTCTGCCTGGGACCACACCCCACCCAGGATCAGATCGTCCACTCCCGGGCCGGAGAAGCTGGCCGGGATGCGGCGGCTCTCCAGGCGCTCCGGATAGCGGCCGGTGGCATGGCCGCCCCTGCCCCCGGAGAAGGCCATGCCGTGGTCAGCGGTGACCACCAGCAGCACGTCCTTCTCCTGACAGGCGGCCCTCAGGTTCCCCAGAGGTCGGTCCAGCGCGGCGACGATCTTATGGTAATCATCCCAGCCACCCTGGTGTCCGCCGCTGTCCACCGCCCCCACGTTAACCAGCAGGAGGAAGGGGCGGTCCAGGTGGCGCACCAGATCGGCGGCCGCCTCCAGGCCCCAGCGGTCGTACTCTGCGCAGGCAGTGGACCTGTCCGGCGATTGGTAATTGGAAAAGGCGTCCCTGTACTCCTGCAGCAGGGACCTGACATCCTCGGGAAGGCCGGATCGGGACCCCAGCACCGGGCCCTGGCCGGGGATGGAGTTGTCGTCGAAGTAAAGCACGCCGTCTTGCTCCAGCAGCATCTCCATGCTGTCGCCCCGCTGCAGGATGGCCAGGCACAGGTATCCGCCGGACCGGGCCAGATCGAAGATGGTGGCCCCGGGGAGGCCCACCGTCTGCTCGTCCGCCCGGGAGAAGCCGGTGACCAGAACGCTATGTCCTTCTCCGGTCACCGGAGCCGGCGCCCGGATGTCCTGGACCCGGGCCCCGTCGCCGGTGAGGTTGTAGAGCGTCGTTCCCTCCAGGCCCCTGCCGTCCAGGGTGTAGGCACGGTGCTCCGGATAGACGTAGCTTGATCCCAGGCCGTCCACTATCAGCACCACCGCGCCCCGGGGAGCAGGCTCTTCCAGGCCCGAGGCAGAGAAGGACAGCAGTAAAATAATGAAAAGGAGAAGGATCATCAGAAGTCTGTCATGACCCTGTACTGATCGATCTCTGTTTGCTTTAGCTGGGACAGGAACTGCTCCACCATGTCCCTGATGTCCTTGGACCGGGTGATGGCTCGGCCGACAACGATCATGTCCGCGCCGGCAGCCAGGGCCTGGCCCACGGTGTCCACCCTGATGCCGCCGGCAACCGCCACCAGAAGCTTGCGGTTGTCTTTGGCCAGGGCCTTGATCTCCGGAATGTTGTTCCAGGCGTGGGCGCTGCTCTCCATGTCGATGGCCCGGTGCAGCTCCACCACGTCGGGAAGGACGGAGAGGCCCTTCAGGACCTCCAGGGGATCCTTGACGTTCAGCATGTCGATGATGGAGTAGATGCCGGTCTTGCGGGCCTCCCTGATGGCCAGATCGATGGTCTTCTGGGGAGCCAGCCCGGAGATGACCACGGCGTCGGCGGAGGCGTCTGCCGCCAGCCTGACCTCCAGGTTGCCGGTGTCCAGGGTCTTGAGGTCCAGAATGACGAAGGAGCCTGGCCTTGCCGCCCGCACTTCCCGCACCACCTGCACTCCCAGCATCTTCACCAGGGGTGTGCCCACCTCAATCAGGATGTGGTCGCTGTCAGGAATTTGCGAGAGCACCCGGCGAACCTCGCCCAGGTCCACCAGGTCCAGGGCGATCTGCAGGTAGGGAGAATCCCACAGCCTGGTGACCCGGAATCCCATGATGGGGTGGGTGGACCGGTCCTTCTCGTATAGAACCGTCTCGATGCTGGGGAAGCCTTCCATGGCTCGCTCCAGTGCCAGCTTGGTAGCTCCGTAGTTGTACCGGTAGATGGCGTCGTAGTCCTTGGCATCCGGGTGGATGAACACCGAGACCACTACCACAAGCTCCTCGACCTTATCCCTGGGGATGACTCCTTCAGCCACGGCGTCTGCCACCGCCCTGGCCACCGCCGTCTGGGCCGGCCCGAAGATCTGGGCGGCCTGATCCATGTTCTTGACCGTGACCTTGGGCACTATCAAAGTGGCAGGCTTTGCCGGCAGGTTCGGCCTGATGACCGATAGAAGTGGAGTGTGACCGGAGGATAGATTGGTCAGCCCATTGGCAAAGGCCGCGCCGACCGGGCCGTCTTTATCCCCAATGAGCAGGTCTATGTGAGCTATTTCGGGCTCTTTTCCGATAAGAGCCTCTCCAACTAAAAACAACGCTTTACACCTCTAGATGGCGAGAGCGCTGGACAGGTATTAATCCTTTTGCCAGGGGCAGCGTCAGGTCTATCTTCGATGTTGACGAAGAGGGCCGTCCAGGTAAGGGCCGGTGATTCAACATGCAGTACTCGGAAGGCAGGCTGGGCCGGGTCTTTGTGATCCGCATGGACGAAGGAGAGGACCTCATAGCCTCGTTGCAGCGGTTCGTGGAGGAGAAGGGAGTGGAGGCGGGGATCATTCATTTCCTGGGCGCTCTTCGATCGGGCCGGGCGGTCACCGGACCGGAGCGGCCGGTCATCCCCCCCCCCCCCCACTTCGAGTCCATCCACGACCCCCGGGCGCACGGTGGGGTGGGCCCCC
>JAAEEW010000251.1 GCA_013415595.1 Methanosarcinales archaeon
ACCCTTCAGAGATGTTCACGATTCCGCACAGGTCCATTCTCTGGCCGGCGGCCAGTTCCTGCCCAACTCTATCGCCACTATCGTCCCCCTCACACCCACGGCCTCCCTCATCCCTGTCGTCCTCATCGCCTCCATCGTCCTTATCGTCCTTGTCGCGCTTGCCGCCTCTATCGCCCTTATCGCCACTATCGCCACTATCGTCCCCCCTGGTCGGGCAGGGAGGTGCGCTCAAATCTCCATCTCCATCTTCGAATGCACCGCCCGGGGAGGATCCAAGAAGGGCTGCCAGATCCCCTATTCCCGATCGATTTAAGACGCCCACGGCTCCGTGCATTCTGATTCCCTGCAGGGACTGGGGGACTGCCTGGGGGAGGCAGCCGGCCACCACCAGTCGCCGCCCCTCCAACTGACGCAGCCTCTTTTGCAGGCGTCTCTCGGTGCGGGCGGTAACCGCACAGCTGTTGATGATAAGCACATCGGCAGACCGGAGATCAGCCGGGACATGGCCCAGCCGGCACAGCTCCTCTGCCGCCTCTCTGGAGTTGCCGAAGTTGGCTGTGCAGCCGTAGGTCTCTATATAAAATTTCATATCATTTATAAAAGCTCATTTCGTCAGGACAATGCATCTGGACGGGCCGGCTACTGGGAAGCCTCGTTGCTGTTCCTCTCCATCATCTCCTCTCGCCGCACCTGGTATATTCCCACCAGCACGCCCATGGTGGCCGGGGCCAGGAAGAAGCCTCCGATTCCGGCTACCAGGGCCCCGCCCAGGAAGGAGAGCATGACCAGCAGAGGATGGATGGACGACCTGACCGAGACGATGTAGGGCCGCAGCACCAGCTCTGAGGGCAGATAAATCACCAGGGAGGCGACCACGAAGAAGGTCATGGCCTCCAGCGGTCCCAGGTTGACGTAGCGGTAGAGGGAGACGGGGATTATCACCGCCCAGGCGGTCAGAATGGGGACCAGTCCGGCCAGAAATACAAGGCTAGCCAGGGCGAAGGGCCGGGGGAGGCCGAACAGATAGAACACGAAGGCGGAGAGGATGCCACCCATGATGGCCGTGTACATGCTGCCCAGAAATATGCCGGAGAGTATCTGGTCTATCCTGGTGAAGTACTTCTTGTGGACCTCCACCCTCTCCTGGGGTATCAGGGAGAACCAGGACTGGGCAAACTTCATGCCGTCCCGGAGGAGGAAGTAGCACACCGGAATGGCCAGGATCAGGTTCAGGGTCACCAGCACCAGGTTCTTGCCGTAGTTGAAGACCGGGATGCTGGCGGCAATGGAGGTTATTATCCCCAGGATGTTCTGGATGCTGCCGGTCAGCATCTCGTAAATGTAGGGCGGGATCTCGAATTCCTGAATGAACGTGCCAATCCCCTTGATTATGTCCCCCTGGTGCTGGGCCAGGGAGAGCATCTGATTGGCTATCTCCAGGGCCCCCAGAGAGAGCACCACGGTGATGGGGATGATGATGCATACCGTGGCCACGGCGGAGCCCAGCCGATCCCGGATCCCGAAGAAGCTCTTGATGGGCCGGCCCAGATAGGCGAAGACCGTGCCCAGCACCAGGCCGTCCAGCAGGGGAAAGAGGAAATAGGATAACAGGAGCAGGGCAGCTAGCACCAGCAGCAGAGCCCATCTGTATGAATGGTATCGGGATTCCATGTGGTTGTCCAAAGCCTGCACCAGTTCTAACTGAGGTCTTCTCATCTAAATATTGCTGACGCCTTATTATTGTTGGCGCCTGGCAGAGGTGGATGAGAGATGGGGGGCAGCTCAGGATGGGGAACAGGCCGTCTCCACCAGGACCTCGAACCTCTCTCTATGCTCCCCGGGATTGGAGCTCTGCTGCATGACCCAGTCCTTCAGCTTCTGGACCGGCCGCCCGCTCTCCAGTATCTCCCCGGCCCTGGCCACCCCTTCCTCCAGGTCGGAAGCCCGGCCGGTGATGTACAGCAGGGGCGCGGCGTTGAGGCAGATGATATCCCGGCGGGGTCCGCGGTCCTCGCCGGAGAGCATCCTAACCATTCGCAGGGCCTCCATGCTCCGGTCCGGCTCCACTCCGATGGCCTCCTCCCGGCACCTCTCCAGGCCCATCTCTTCCGGCCTTAGCGCATACTCCACGATCTCGCCGTCTTCACCTAGCTCGGCCACCAGGGTCTCGCCCAGGGTGGACATCTCGTCCATGCCCCGGCGGCCCCCGGCGTCCAGGCCGTGGACCACCATCGCCCGCCGGTAGCCGATCTCATGCATGGCCCGGGCGATGGGCAGGACCATCTCCCGGGAGTAGACGCCCCGCACGCCGTAGGTGGGCAGGGCCGGGTTGGCCAGGGAGGCGGCGATGTTCAGAATGGTGCCAAAGCGGATCTGGGAGAGAATGCGGCATAAGGCCTGGGGGTGGACCTGGCCGCTCATGCCGTTGAAGATGCCGATTCCCGCCCTCTCGATGCTTCTCTTCACCAGGGAGACGTCGCACTCCACGCCCACCCCCAGGGCCTCCAGTATGTCCACCGTCCCGCAGCGGGATGTTATGGCCCGGGAGCCGTGTTTGGCCATGCACACCCCGTCGGCGGCGGCCACGATGGCGGCGGCGGTGCTGATGTTGAAGGTCTTGATGCTGTCCATGCCCGTGCCGCAGTTCTCCACCAGAGGGCCGCTGACCTCCGGCCGGACCTTGACCGTGTCCAGCTCGTAGATGGCCTCCCAGCTTCCGGCAATCTCCTCCGGAGTGGCGCCTTTGGCGGTTATGGCTGCCAGGAAGGCTCCCTGCTGCAGGTCTGGCTGCTCGCCGGTCAGCACCTGTCTGAACATCTCTCTGGCCTCCTCTCTGGTCAGGTTCCGGCCCTTGATCAGGGCGTCGACCCGTCTTCCGAAGTATCTCAGTCTCTCTTCCATCCTTGAAACCCCATTCGCTATCTGCAAATCACGGCCTTCATTCCCGCCCTGGTCATGGCGTGCTCCAGGGCCTTTCCCACTCCTCCAAGATCCGTCCTCATGGTGATCAGCCAGCGGACGTCGATCTCTCTGGAGCTGATCATCTCTGCAGCCACCCGGTTCTGCCGGCTGGTGCTGCCGTAAGCTCCAACCAGCATCAGGTCCCGGTAGTGCATGGTCCGGATGTCCATCACCTCGCGGAAGCTTCCCGGCCGGGGCCCGGAAAAGAGGCTGATCCGGCCCCGGGGGGCCAGGAGCCCCAGCATATCGCAGTCCACGTCGATCTCCGGGGTGGCGGGCAGGATCACGTCCACCCCCCGGCCGCCGGTCTCCTCGGCCACCACGTCCCGGATCGTCTGGTCCCGGGTGTCGATCACCCGGTCGGCCAGGCTCTGGCCCCGGCGTTCGGCCATGCGGATTCGGCCCGGCAGCCTCTCCGCCAGGAGCACCTTCTCCGCCCCCCGCCTCCGGGCCAGGAGGGCGTGCAGGCAGCCGATGGGGCCGCCCCCCAGCACCAGGACTTGGTCCAGGGGGCCTACGCCAGTCAGCTCCTGGCCGTTGATGCAGCAGGCCAGGGGCTCGGCCAGGGAGGCCAGGGAAAGGTCCGCTCCCCTCTTCAGCCGGCAAAGCCCCCGGACCAGGCTCTCCCGGGGCAGGGCCACCAGCTCGGCATAGCCGCCGTCCCGGTTGAACCCCAGGATGCCCATGCTCTCGCACTGGTTGTCCTGGCCTCGCCGGCAGGGGCGGCAGACTCCGCAGGCCAGGCCCGGCCAGACCTGGACCGGATCGCCGGGGGAGAGGTCCGATTCCGATTCGTCCACCTGATCGATCCTGCCGGCGATCTCGTGCCCCAGCACCCGGGGATAGGAGAGGTCGCGGTGCCCCCTCTCCAGCATCTTCACGTCGGTCCCGCAGACCGAGCAGCTATGGACCCTGACCAGGGCACCGCCGGGAGGGCAGTCGGGCGCTGGCATCTCCCGCAGCTCCAGGCGGCCGGGGGCGGTCAATACGGCTGCCTGCACGCTCAAATCCTCCGGCAGCCGTCGACGGAGGTGGATAGGGTCCCCTGGGCTTGATCGATCAAGGTCATCGCCTCGTGCTAAAAAGTCCCTGACTTACTTGGGCAGCTCCACCGTCATCAGCACCCGGTCGGTCTCTTCCACGATCTGCTGCTGGGTTATGCCGTACAGGCTGGCCGCCAGGACCGCTCCTCCTGCTCCCACGCCCTCCTTGACGTAGCCCTTTGCGTAGACCTGCAGGCCGGGGATCTGGGACCTCTCCAGGCCGGGGTCGGACAGGTAGCAGGGGATGCCCATCTCCTCCACCATCTCCAGGAAGCTGGCGCTCTTATCCTCGGCGATGTACCTGGTGGTGGCTATGGAGATGTCGCCCTCGATCTCCAGGGCCCGGGCCAGGGCCAGGACGGCAGCCATCTGGGTGCCGCCGGCCAGCACCACTCTGGTGCCCTTCAGCCCCTGGAGCAGTCCCAGGGCGCAGGGCATCATGGGGTCTCCCAGCTCGACCACGGCCTTCAGGGGGTCGTTCTTCAGGCTGCCGGCCCGGGCGCCGCAGCGCTTCATGGCCTTCCTCACCACGCCGCACTTGAGGTCCAGGGGATTCTCGGCGAAGCTGCTGCTCACGAAGCCGCCGTAACCCAGGGCCTTGAGGACGGCCAGGGCGGTGGTGGTGCCTCCGGCGATGGACTCGCCGATGAAGACGCAGTCAGAGAGGCGGGCCAGCTTCTTTCCCAGGATGGACGCCCTCTCCATGGTGCCGGCGACGTCGGAAACGCCGCTCTTCTCGGTGATATCGGCCCCCGGCTGGCCGCCCATCTCCACGTAGGGGACCGCCGGCTTCTTTCTCAGGCCGCTGGCCACGAAGAGGGTGGGAATATTGGCCAGGGTCAGGGCCGCCCTGGTCACCACCGCCGGAGTGGGGGAGCCCCCGGGGCTCTCCGGCAGCTCGGGCATGGTGATGATGCGGTTGACCTCCACCAGCTCGGCGTCCGCTCCCGGGGTGTAGTCTGTGAGCTCGGTGGTGGTCCCGGCGGCGCTCAGGCCCGGAATCTTGCCGGTGTCGGTGTTGGATATCACGCAGAGGAACAGCGGTCTTTGGGGTATGAACTTGAACTCGGGGTCGATCCAGTTGGACATGGTTTCCCAGTTCGCCGGCGTGGTATATTAAATAAACGCTACATTATTTAAAACAATTTAACTTGATTTCCGGGAAAGTGGAGTTTTTTTCCCCGCTCATTCGATGAGCATAACCTCCACCCTCTCCCCGGCCTCCATTCCCTCCGACTCCTCCGGCACCACCACTATGCCCTCTGCCCGGGCCACAGAGCTCAGTCTCCCCGCCCCCGAGGTCATAATGGGCTCGGCCAGGTCCCCCTTCAGGGAGACCCGGGCCAAGGTCAGGTAGCCGGGCCGGGAGACGATCTTGCCGGCCAGGGTGGCGGAGACGGTCTTTAGCCGGTCGTCCAGGCGGGCCATCTTCTTCAGGGCCGGCCGAACCAGCAGGTACAGGGCGGCCAGGGCGGCCACCGGATAGCCGGGGAGGCAGACCACGGGGGTCTCCCCGGCCAGCCCGATGGCAGTGGGCTTGCCCGGGGTGATCCTCAGCCCGTGGACCAGGAGCCGGCCCATCTCGGAGACGGCCCGGGGGGCGTAGTCCTTCTCTCCCACCGAGGTGCCGCCGATGAGCAGGATCAGGTCCGCCTCCCGGCCGGCCTGGCCAGGGCCCATGGTCCCCCTGATGGTTTCCCTGATAGTCTCTTTGATCAGCTCCTTCTCGTCGGGGACGATTCCCCGCCTGGCCGGGCGGCCGCCCCACTGCTGCACGTAGAGGGAGGCCATCAGGCCGTTTATCTCGTAGGCCTGGCCAGGGCCGGGGCTCTCCGGTCCGTCCAGGCTCACCAGCTCGCTTCCGGTGGGGATAATGGCCACCCGGGGGCGGTCGTAAACCCGGACATCTCTCCATCCCAGGGCGGCCATCAGGGCCAGATCGGGGGGGCGGAGGCGTCGTCCGGCGGCCAGAACAGTCTGGTTCCGGGAGATGTCCTCTCCCACCCGGGAGACATTTCGCCAGGGGTAGAGCGGGGCCATGATCTCCACCTCTCGCTCCCGGCGCACCGCGTCCTCCATCATCACCACCGCGTCCATCCCCGCAGGCACCTCCATGCCCGTCCTCACCGGAATGGCCTCTCTCCCCAGGTCCAGGTAGACGGGCGCGGTGAGGCTGGCTCCCCGGGTGTCCGCGGCCCGGACGGCAAATCCGTCCATGGCGGCGCGGTTGAAGGACGGCAGGTCGACGGGCGAGCAAATATCCTCTGCCAGGACCCGGCCCGCGCCCTTTGCCAGTGGCAGCTCCTCTGTCCTGGACAGGGGAGGACATAGCTGGAGGATGCAATCCAGGGCCTCTCTTGCGCCGGAAAGCTCTTTGAACATGGGATCTAACTCCTGCCTCCCGGCATATAAAAACCCCGAACATCCTGGAAAAGTAATATATATAGTAGTAAAGGCATGCTCCTGCAACATCCCGATTACTGAATTAATAACAGGATGGATGATAAATGGCTACTGTCGTTTGGCTGGAAGAGGTTGGAAAGGATGACATACCCGTAGTGGGCGGGAAGGGCGCGAGCCTGGGTGAGATGATAAATATAGGCGTGCCTGTTCCCGGAGGTTTTGCTGTTACCGCCCAGGCCTTCAGGGATTTCCTGGACCGGTCTGGGATTGCCACGAAGCTCTTTGAGTCCCTGGACGTAGACGTAAACAACAACAAAGAGCTGGCCAGGGCGGAGGCAGAGGCCAAGGAGATCGTCCTCTCCACCAGAGTCCCTGTAGACATCGAGAAGGCCGTCAAGTCCCGGTACCAGGAACTGTGCGAGCGGGAGGGCGAAGAGGTCTTCGTGGCCGTCAGGTCCAGCGCCACGGCCGAGGACCTTCCCGACGCCAGCTTCGCCGGCCAGCAGGAGACCTTCCTGAACGTGAGGGGGGCGGACGCGGTCTTCGAGGCGGTGCGCAAGTGCTGGGCCTCCCTGTACGGAGCCCGGGCCATATTCTACAGGGTGGAGCAGGGCTTCGAGCACGACAAGGTCAACCTCTCGGCCATCGTTCAGAAGATGGTGGACTCCGAGAAGTCGGGGGTCATGTTCAGCTCCCACCCCAGCACCGGCGAGCCTCAGGTCATAATCGAGGGAGCCTGGGGCCTGGGGGAGATGGTGGTCAGCGGCAGCGTCTCTCCGGACAACTACGTGGTCGACCGGGCCAGGAAGGAGATAATCGACCGGAGAATCGCCATCAAGGAGATCATGGCCGTCCGGGATCTCAAGACCGGGGACACGGTGATCAACCCGGTGCCAAAGGACAGGAAGGAAGCCGTGGTCCTGAAGGACAGCGAGATTCTGTCGCTCACTAACTACGCCGAGGTTCTGGAGAAGCACTACGGCATACCCCAGGACATCGAGTGGGGCATCGAGGACAACAAGATCTACATACTGCAGTCCCGGCCCATCACCACCATCAACAACAAGAAGGCGGCCAGGAAGCCCGCCTCTTCGGAGGTGGGAGACAAGAAGGTCCTGGTCTCCGGCCTGGGAGCCTCGCCCGGCGTGGCCACCGGAGCGGTGAGGATCGTCACCGGAACCAGGGATCTGGACAAGGTTACCAAGGGGGACATCATGGTCACGGTGATGACCATGCCGGACATGGTCCCGGCCATGAGGCGGGCGGGAGCCATAGTCACCGATGAGGGCGGCATGACCTGTCACGCGGCCATAGTCTCCAGGGAGCTGGGATGCCCGGCCGTAGTGGGGACCAAGAACGCCACCAAGGTGCTGAAGGAAGGCGAGATGGTCACCGCAGACGGCGGGAGAGGCAAGGTCTATCAGGGGGCAGTGGCCAGGGCCGCGGCACCGGCAGCAGCAGCAGTAGCGGTTGGCGCAGCGCCTTACAGGCCCATCACCGCCACCGAGGTCAAGGTCAACGTCTCCATGCCCGAGGCGGCGGAGCAGGCTGCGGCCACAGGCGCAGACGGCGTGGGCCTCCTCCGGCTGGAGCACCTCATTTTGGGGCTCGGCAAGACGCCCAGCTACTTCATAAAGAACGGACTGACCGAGGAGTACGTGGAAGAGCTGGTCAAGGGCATTCGCGTGGTGGCCGACGCCTTCTACCCCCGCCCGGTCTGGGTGAGGACTCTGGACGCTCCCACCGACGAGTTCCGGGGCATGGAGGGCGGAGATGACGAGCCCTTCGAGCACAACCCCATGCTCGGCTGGCGTGGCATCCGCCGGGACCTGACCGACACCGACCACTTCCGGCTGGAGATATCGGCCTTCAAGCGGCTGCACGAGGCCGGCCTGACCAACGTGGGCATCATGCTCCCCCTGGTTCAGCACGTGAGCGAGCTTCGGAAAGCCAAGGAGATCATGGTGGAGGAGGGCCTGGATCTGGAGACCATCGACGTGGGGATCATGGTGGAGACCCCCGGGGCCGCCCTGACCATCGAGGAGTTCATCGAGGAAGGCCTGGACTTCGTATCTTTCGGCACCAACGACCTGACTCAGTACACCCTGGCCGTGGACCGGAACAACGAGAACGTGGCCAAGCTGTACACCGAGCTGCACCCGGCGGTGCTGAAGCTCATCGAGTACGTGGTAGAGGAGTGCCGGGAGGCCGGGGTCAAGACCTCCATCTGCGGCCAGGCCGGGTCCTACCCGGAGATGGCCAAGCGCCTGGTGGAGATCGGGATCACCAGCATATCCGCCAACATCGACGCCGTGGCCGTGGTCCGGGAGACGGTGGCCCGGTCCGAGCTCAAGATGATGCTGGACGCCTTGAGGGAGCGCTGATAACTTGATGGACCGCGGCCTTCCGGAGGAGGAGGTCCTGGGACTGATCCAGGAGATGCGCGATAAGGACTTCAGGTACGACCGGTTGTTCTCGACCATGTGTACCATCCCCCATCCCATCGCGATCAGGGCTCACGACATATTCGTGGAGACCAACCTGGGCGATCCCGGCCTCTTCCCTGGAGTGGCCGAGGTAGAGTATCGCGTGGTCAGGATGCTGGGAGAGATGCTGGGCTGCCCGGACGCGGTGGGCTACGTGTCCACCGGGGGGACGGAGTCCAACATCCAGGCCATACGCTCGGCCAGGAACGCCTCCGCCATCAGGGACGGCAACATCGTGGTTCCCGAGTCGGCCCACTTCTCCTTCGACAAGATAGGGGACCTCCTGCGGCTGGAGGTCAGGAAGGCCCGGCTGGACCGGAACCTGAAGGTGGACCTGGGGTCGGTGGAGGAGCTGGTGGACGACCGGACGGTGGCGATGGTAGGCATTGCCGGCAGCACGGAGTTCGGGCAGGTGGACCCCCTCCCCGGGCTGGCAGAGATAGCTCTGGATCGGGGGTGCCGGCTGCACGTGGACGCCGCCTTTGGCGGGTTCGTGCTCCCCTTCCTGAAGGCCGACTGGCGCTGGGACTTCCGGGTGGAGGGAGTCACCACCATCACCGTGGACCCCCACAAGATGGGCATGAGCACCATTCCCGCCGGAGGGCTGCTATTCCGGTCTTTGCAGGACATGAAGACCCTGGAGACGGAGACCCATTACCTGACCGTGGCCAAACAGGCCTCCCTGACCGGGACCAGGAGCGGGGCAGCGGCTGCCGCCACCTACGCGGTGATGATGCACATGGGCATGGACGGCTACCGCAAGCTGGTCGGCCAGTGCATGGACCTGACCCGAAGGCTGGTGGCCCGGGCCAGGGAGATCGGGGTGGAGCCGGTGATCGAGCCGGTGCTGAATGTGGTGGCCCTGAAGGTCGACGATCCGGCCGGGGTTCGGGCGGCCCTCATGGAGAGGGACTGGCACGTCTCCACCACCCGTTCTCCCCGGGCCCTGAGGATGATCATCATGCCCCACATCACCGCTGAGAACATCGACCTGCTGATCCGGGACCTGGACCAGGTGCTTCGAAGCGCCGGGGCAGGGGCCTGAAAGAGCCAGGAAGCCCGATTCCGGGGGCCTCTTTTGGCCCCCTCGACGCGGGCGATCATTCAGAATTATAATATTCTAAATTCGAAAAATGCCGGGGCGGCGGAGGACGATAGACCCCTCCGGAATGACCCCGGCCGTCATCCATCCAGGCCAGGGGGCATGAAGATGAGGGTGGGGGCCAGAGCCGCCGCTGCCGGGATGAGCTGCCCGGGGCATGAGATGAACCATTGAGAGAACAAGAACCAGGAAAAGCTACATCAAAAACAGAGACAAACTGGTCCCTTTACAGAAACCAGCCACCTCAGTAAAACCTGCAATTTAAGAACCGTTACTTAACGCTTTAGACCTTGTGTCCAATGGCGAAACGGCGCATTACACGGTCCACCTGGACTGTAACCTGGTCACCGACCTTGGTGCCCGGGACGAAGATAACGAATCCCTCAACCCTGGCAATGCCGTCGCCTTCGCGAGCAATGTCCTCAATCTTGACTTCGTACTCTTTTCCAACCTCAACCGGTGCGGCTGGTGCGGATCTACCCATAGATCCTTCGTCACGTCTGAACAAATCTTCACCGTCCTTAGCGAAAAACCACAAACTAGTTTAACGCAAGGGAGGGGTCCACCTACAACTATTAAACTCTTTTGCTTCCGGAAACTTTTCATGGCATGGCTGCCCAGGTGGTGGGCATGCAACACCTGGAGCGTTACCGGGATATGATTCCGGACTTCGACGAGTTTCTGCAAATCCTGGCAACGCCCCTTCCCCTGACGGTGAGGGTCAATCTCCTCAAGACCACGGCCAACCGGCTGAAGGAGCACCTGGACCGGGCAGGGATCGGCTACTCCGAGCTCCGGTGGTACCCCTACGGGCTGCGCCTGGAGATGGACCGTCCGGGAAGGATGCTGGAGCATCTGATGGGCCACATCTATCCTCAGGAGGAGATGTCCATGGTTCCGGTGGCGGTGCTCTCCCCCCGGCCGGGAGAGTCGGTGCTGGACATCTGTGCCGCTCCCGGGAGCAAGACCACCCAGATCAGCATGCACATGGAAAACCGGGGCCTGGCGGTGGCCAACGAGCCCTCCGCCGCCCGGATCGTCCCTCTGCGGGCCAACTGCGAAAGGATGGGGGCCCTGAACGTGGCCGTGACCAAATTCGACGGCCGGCACTTTCCCCGCTATCAGTTCGACCGGGTCCTGGTGGACGCTCCCTGCTCCAGCCAGGGCATGGCCAGAAAGGACCTGAAGGTCCTGGACAGGTACAGCGTGAAGAGGTCGCTGGACCTGCACAGGCTGCAGGTGGAGATACTGCACCGGGCCATCTCCCTGGTCCGGCCGGGCGGGGTGGTGGTCTACTCCACCTGCACCTACGCCCCGGAGGAGAACGAGGCGGTGGTGGCCCGGGTGCTGGACCGGGCCAGGCTGGAGGACGTCGCCCTGTCCGGGCTTTCGGGAAGCCCCGGCCTGGAGGAGTGGGAGGGAACGGATTACGGCGGGGAGCTTAAGAGATGCGCCAGATATTACCCTCATCAAAACAATACCGGAGGCTTCTTTGTCGCGAAGCTTATTAAGACGTAATTGCTTTTTGCCTGCTGACGGGGACATGGTCCGTTCCATGTGGGCCGACCGATTTGGGCTGCCCCCGGAGGTCCTCTCGGGCCTGGCCTTCCTTCGCCGTGGACGGATGATCTGGGCTTTCAGCGGCCAGCCTCCGGACCTGCCCTGCGAAACGGTGGGCCTGAGGATCATGTCCCTGCGGGAGTCTCCCTGGAAGCCCACCACCAACGCCCTCCAGCTCTGGGGGAGGCAGGCCACCAGAAATGCCATCCACCTGGAAGAGGAGGAGACGAGGCGGTACGTGGCCGGGGAGACCCAGGAGCTGAAGGCGGAAGTGGAGGACGGATACGTGGTGGTCTTGTATCAGGGCGAGGTGCTGGGTTGCGGCCTGTACGCCCGGGGGCGGCTCATCTCTCAGTTGCCTAAAGAGAGGCGGATGGATGAGGGTGGACAGGAAGAGTGCGGATGTGATATGGGATGATCTGCTCCCAGGCGGCGGAGAGGTCTGTGCTGTCGGATTCTGAAGCAGAGGGTGGCCACGGCCAAGGGGGCCGGGAGTCCCTGCTGGCACTGTGGAGAGAGCCCCTTCGTCTTTTCAGGACCGCCAGGCAGCTATGCCGGGAGACCTGCGGCGATGAGGTCTCCTTCGTGGTCAACCGGAACATAAATTTCACCAACGTATGCGTGGGACGGTGCAAGTTCTGTGCCTTCCGGCGTGTAGAGGGCTTCAGGCTGACCGACCAGCAGATCCTGGACCGGGTGGCATCGGCTGATGCCCTGGGAGCCACCGAGCTATGCATTCAGGGAGGCCTGGCCCCGGGGATGGTGGTGGAGGACTACTGCCACATCCTGGAGCTGATCAGCTCCGACTATCCCCGAATTCACCTGCACGCCTTCTCTCCCATGGAGGTGCTGCACATGGCCGGCAACTCCGGGGTGGAGGTGGCCGCCGCCCTGCTGGATCTGAAGGCCGCCGGCCTGGGGTCTATGCCCGGCACGGCGGCGGAGATCCTGGTGGACGAGGTGCGAAGGCAGATCTGTCCCACCAAGATGAATGTGGCCATGTGGAGGGAGGTGATAACCACCGCCCACCGTCTGGGGATACCCACCACCTCCACCATGCTCTACGGCCACGTGGAGAGCTTCCAGGACCGTCTGGCCCACCTGGAGATCCTGAGGGAAATTCAGGGCCAGACCCGCGGGATCACCGAGTTCATCCTCCTGCCCCTGGTCCCCTGGAGGACGGAGCTGGCCGGGGTCACCCGGGGCCCGGATCTGCTGGAGAACCTGAAGATGCACGCCCTGGCCCGGGTGGCCCTCCATCCCCTGATTACAAACGTCCAGTCCAGCTGGGTCAAGCTGGGCCGGGAGGCGGCCGGGGCCACCCTGGAGTGGGGGGTCAACGACCTGGGAGGAACGCTGATGGAGGACCACATATCTCACAGCGCCGGGTCAACGGAGTCCCAGTACATATCTGCGGACGAGCTATGTGAGATAATCGAGCGGCACGGCCGGGTGCCGGTGCAGAGGACCACCCTATATCAGCGAGTCTAGGGGGCCGGGTCATCTCCCGGTGCTATTTTTAATTTGCCGTGGAATTTTTAAATTCTCAAAAATTAAAGCTCCGATTTGCAGGCCCTCCACCCCCGGAAACGGACGGATGGTTGGGAGGCCCTCTTCTCCAGGCTTTTTTTGATTGGAGAGTTGGCGCGTATGCGCGTATAGTTGACGGCGGAAAATTTACGTACTTCCGGGTATAACCATTCCTCAGTGGTCTCATGAAAAAGCTGTCTGTCCTCGTCCTCCTGGCATCTCTGATGGCCCTATTTGCCGGCTGCCTGTCTGACGACCAGTCGTCCCGGGCAATGCTGGTCCCCATATCGGGATCGACGACCGTGCTTCCTTTGGCGGAGGTCTGCGCCGAGGAGTACAATCAGCTTCAGAAGCAGTACATGGTCTCCATAACCGGCGGCGGATCAGGTGCCGGAATAACCAACGTGGCCGAGGGGCGCTCGTCCATCGGCATGGCCTCCCGGGAGATCAAGGACTCGGAGAAGGACAACTACGAGACGGCAGATAAAAAGTTCCAGGAGCATGTGATCGGCTACGACGGCATAATTCTGGTGGTAAGCCCTGCCGTCTACAGGTCGGGAGTGACCGGTCTATCCACCGAGCAGGTGCGGGGGATCTACTCCGGCCGGATCAGCAACTGGAAGGAAGTGGGTGGGGAGGACCACATGATCTACACCGTGGGAAGGAAGGGCGGATCGGGGACCAGGGACACCTTTGACGAGGCCATCATGGGCAGCAAGCAGGCGGAGACGCCCGGGGTGGACACCGAGGCGGCGGAGAACTCCGAGGTGAAGACGGCCATCGTGGGCAGCGACTGGGCCATCGGCTATCTGGGCTACAGCTACATATCCGAGGGGAAGGTGAAGCCCATAGCCCTGGACGGGGTCACTCCCACAGTGGAGAGCATCAAGGATGGCTCCTACGTCCTGGCGCGCAAGCTCTACTTCTACACCTATGGAGAGCCCACTCCCGGGGCCCAGGCCTTCATAGATTTCGTCAGGGGGCCGACTGGCCGGGCCATCGCGGAGGAGAACGGATACATATCCACCTGAAGACTTCGACTGGTCTATCTGCTACCTGGGCTACAGCTACCCCGGCGACTTAAAGGTCAAAACAGTGGCCGCAGGCGGCGTATTGCCCACTATAGAGAGCATCAAGGACGGGCTCCTGCCACATGGCCTGCTCTCTGTTCTTCTACTCCCTGGGCCAGCCCTCCCCGGCGGCTCAGGCATTCCTGGACTTTTCGTGAAAGAAGACGGGGGAGAGGCCATCGCCCGGGAGAACGGATTCAAACCCGGGCGATTCAGCGGCTGCTAAAGAGCGATCAGCGATAGGTTCCTGTGCAGTAGCCGCAGTTGCAGGGGCCCACAGGGGTGCAGGAGGGGCCGGGGCAGGGCTGTCCCGGGCATTGCCAGCCGGAGCAGGAAGGCTGGGGGCAGTTGAAGAGGGGCTGCTGTTGCTGCTGGCAGGAGGTGGTGCAGGAGGTGGTGGTGCTGGTGCAGGTGGATGTGCAGCAAGAAGAGCACTGGCCGGGCGTTCCCTGGCAGCCGCACTGGCCCGGCCCGGTCCAGGTGTCGCCGCAGCACGGCGCCTGGTTCTGGCAGGGGTAGTCGCATGGATAGCCACACTGGCCGCCGCACTGGTAGCCGCACTGGTAGGGATCGGAGCAGGGATAATTGAGCTGGATTGCAGTCGGGCCGGGGTAGCTGAACTGACAGGGATTGGCGCAGGGGTAGTTCATCTGGCAGCCGTCCATTCCCGGGCCGCCTGGCCCCGGATACACCAGGTTCGGCTGAGCCGTGCATAGACTGGCGAGCAGTCCCACA
>JAAEEW010000252.1 GCA_013415595.1 Methanosarcinales archaeon
CCTTCTACAAATCATTCCTGGGGAGCAGATCCCAGGTCATCCCTCTTGGCAGGAGTCTCCGGCAAAATTCTCCCGGAAAAATGATCAAAACCCGGT
This sequence comes from Methanosarcinales archaeon, assembly GCA_013415595.1. Taxonomy (GTDB): domain Archaea; phylum Halobacteriota; class Methanosarcinia; order Methanotrichales; family Methanotrichaceae; genus JAAEEW01. The sequence continues at coordinate 97 of JAAEEW010000252.1, forward strand.
CCTCCTGTCTCTGGCTCCCCGGTCCGCACTGCCTGCCATTGGGCCTAAAAGCTGCCCCACCCTGGCCAGGAGAGGGCAGGGACTACAGCCCCGGGAACATGTGACTGGAGAATCAGCTGGCCTCCCCTTCACTGGCCTCCCCTTCGTTGGCCTGGCATTCGCTGGCCGGCAGGGGAAGACGAAAAATCGCCATGAAGTAAGTTATTAATCCTCTCCCCTCCAACCATAGCTTCATGGAGGTTTTGTGATGAAATCGTTTAGAGCGACATTTGGCCTTCTGGCAGTTTTCTTCCTGATCATTGGAGCAGGCTATGCAGCCGAGTTTGAAGTCCTGTCCGTGGAAACGCAGAAGATATCTATGGATCTCGATCCTGCCCTGCAGGTCTCCGGGGTGAAATTGAACACCAGCGTGATTGGCTTTGGCGAACACCAGATGATGTTCAACGGCTCCAGTCCCGAGGATGGCCGACTGTTCCTGTCCATCTACAGCATCTACGATGAGGCCCTTAAGAGTCTGGATCCCTCAGAGGTCATCGGCATATTCCTGGGTCGGGAGCTGTCTGCCATGGAGGACAGCGGTGATTCCATAACTGGAAACTGGACTGCGGTCAGCGCCGCCGGTCAGAATGTCACCGTCTTCACCCTCAGCACCCCCAATCCCAGGGTGACCTTCAGCAGCTACGACATGGCCATGTGGCCCCTGGATGAGGATAGCTATGTCATGATGGCATCCGTCATGCAGAAGGACGCAACGGAAAGGGTCATCAACACTCTCACGTTTGTCTGAGGCGGCCTCATCTCCGCCCCTGACAAACCGATTTTTAAAAAAGAATTCTTAAGGAGAGGTAGCTGCTTAAAGCATGTCTCTGCGAAGCTCTTCCGGAGGCCGGGGGGAGAGGAGGCCGGGGGCGATGTCCAGCACCGTTTTGGCTCCGATCTGTCCATCCCGGTTCAGCCGGTGGGCCGCCCGGGCGTAGGCCAGAAGCACGCTGGCGGTGAAGGCGGGATTGCTCTCCAGCTTCAGGCTGAACTCTATGACGTGGCGGTATCCCTCTCCTGTTCGGCCGCCGCGCATGACGAATCCGCCGTGGGGCATCTGGGAGTGGTTCTTCTCCATCTCCTCCTTTGAGATGAAGGTCACCCGGGTGTCGTAAGCGTCGAAGTAGTAGGGCATGTTCTTGATCTCCGCCTCTATCTGCTTTTTGTCGGCCCCTTCCTCGGCCACCACGTAGCAGTCCCGCAGATGCATATCCCGGGTGGCAAGCCCGGGCTCTGACCCGGACCTCACCTTCTCCACAGCCTGCTCGATGGGTATGGTGTACTGCCTGGCGTCCCTGACCCCCTTCACCCGGCGGACGGCGTCGGAGTGGCCCTGGCTCACTCCCGGACCCCAGAAGGTGTAGTGAGTGCCCACCGGCAGGACGGAGTCCTCGATCACCCGCATCAAGGAGAAGAGGCCGGGGTCCCAGCCGGTGGAGATGACTGCAGTATTTCCCGCTTTTCTGGCCGCCTGGTCCACTGCCTGGTAGTATTTGGGAATCAGGGCGTGGGTGTCGTAGCTGTCCACGGTGTTGAATATGGCGGCCATCATGGGGCCCTGCACCGGCAGGTCCGTGGCCGAGCCCCCGCAGAGCACTGCCACGTCTACCTGCTCTGCATACTTCTCTGCTTCCTGGAGGGTGTCCACCTTCAGTCCTTGAGTTGCAGGCTTGATATCATCCGGCGACCTGCGGGTGAGGATTACCACAGGCTCTATGTCCGGGGTCTGCTGGGTGGCCAGCTCCACAGCCTTTCCGATATTTCCGTATCCAATGATTGCGATTTTTATTTTTTCCATCCTGCTCAGCGCTCCCTCTCTGTTCTCAAACCTTCCTGAGCTATTGTCGATTCCTATTTAAGTCGGTTGCCCGTGCCCG
>JAAEEW010000253.1 GCA_013415595.1 Methanosarcinales archaeon
GCCCTGGTGCTGGGGAAAAGAGCGATTTGGCAGGCGACGGCCTGCCGCTGTGCAAACCTGTTCCTCCATGAAGGGATCTGTGGCCGCCGGCAATTAAAATTTTTGTCATATTTAATGCATTACTTTGCCTTTATGTCCATTGGTGTCAGCAAATGAAAAGTTTTTTATTACTTGTTTTTCATCCGCCCTGAAAAGAGGAGTAAGAAATGAAAATCTTCAATTTGTTAGCGGCAGCCTGCGTATTGCTGGCGTCTGCCGCCCTGGCAATGGCATCTGCTGAGTCCGCGGGAATGACCGCCGAAGAGGCCCTGAGCTTGCTGGTGGAGGGCAACGCTCGATTCGTGGAGGGAGGAGCCGAGCATCCCAACCAGTCCGCAGAGCGGGTGGCCGAGGTCACCGCCGGCCAGCATCCCTTCGCCGGGGTGGTGGGCTGCTCCGACTCCCGGGTTCCCCCGGAGATCATATTCGACCAGGGGATAGGCGACCTATTCGTGATCCGCACCGCCGGGCAGGTCATGGACGACGCCACCCTGGGCAGCATCGAGTACGCCGTTGAACACCTGCACGTGCCCCTGATAGTGGTGCTGGGCCATGATAGCTGCGGCGCAGTCACTGCCGCCGTGGAGGGTGGAGAGGCTGAAGGCCACCTGGTCAGCATCGTGGAGGGCATAGCCCCCGCAGTGGAGGCCGCAGGCAACGAGAGCGACGTCCTGAACAGCGCCATCGACGCCAACATCGACATGGTAGTGGAGAATCTCAAGTCCTCCCAGCCCATACTGGCCCAGGCGGCAAGCGAAGGCCAGGTCCAGATCATGGGCGCTCGCTACCATCTGGACACCGGCATGGTGGACTTCAACGAGTAACGCTTGGGAAGAACGTCCTTTCCCCAGGAGAGCATCCCCGGACTGGACCTCTGCCGGGCCCCAATCCGGAAGGTGCCCATACATTTTTTTTCTGTGCGCTTCCCGGCGCAGGATACGGCATGGGACGCCCGGGTATCATTTTGCTCCGCCAGGGTCCGGCGTTCAGGGCTCCTTACGGCTTCATGTGGCCTCATGTGGCTTCATGTGCCTTCGTTCGGTTTTTGTGCGCTATTATGCGCTTCAAGCGCCTTTCTGTGGCTTTGCTTCGGCTCTGTACGGCTCTGTGCAGCTCGTGCGACGTGATCCCGGCCCCAGGTCCGGCCCCGGCAAGGCCAGCCTTTTTTCGCCCCCGTCCTCGCGAACCGGATGGTGATGCTCAGGCCTCCTGGCCGCCGGTCACTGCCCTCCCTGGAAAGTCTGGCGGCCATGATGCAGACAAAGGCAGGCCGGATGCGCCCCTGGCCATCACTGTGGCTTCACTGTGGCATCACGGCGGCATCATGGTGGTCATCACGGCGATCATCATCATGACGGTGGTGGCTATCCTGGCAAGCATGGCCACATCATGGAGGCATTAACAGCAGGCATCATGGCGGCCATGACGATGGACTCGTGGCGGCCATCCTGGTGGCGATCTGGCGACGTATGTAACCGGTCTGGCAGGGGCCTCATGCAAATGATTGACCGGAAGGCCCGGGTCGGGCAGTCCCCAAACGGCCGCATAGCCCACGGCCACGCGCCAGTCCCCCCACATTCCATTTTAAATGTCGAAAGGATATTATAGACTAGCATGACAGTGAAGGCCAGTGACATCCATGGAAGAGAAGGGGTGGCTCAGGCTTTGAGCGACCTGTGGGTAATCTCCTTCATTGGCGGAGATAGGCCAGGCCTCATCCGCGAGATTCTCGATGTCCCGGCGGATACTAACGTGAATATCGTGGACATGGACCAGAGGATCCTGCAGGGACTGCTTGTAATGTCGCTGGTGGCCGATTTCCAGGAGGCCCGGATCAGCCCCCGGGAGATGGAGGACCGCTTCCGGGAGCATCTGCCCGAACTGGGAGTGCAGGCCAGCTTCCTTCCCCTGGAGCAGTACCAGGGACGCCGCCGGTCCAAGAAGAACCTCTTCATGGTCACCATACTGGCCCGGGACAGGGTGGGAATCATCAGGGACGTGGCCGCCCTGGCCGCCAGGAACAACATCAACATCGAGAGGACCCACGTGACCGCCAGGGGCGATCTGATCTCCATCGAGTTCGTCATGGACTTTTCCGACTGCGACCACGTGGCCTGCAGGGACGAGCTTCGCCTGGGCTGCGAGAGGCTGGGGCTTGACGTGGTGATCCAGGAGGCGGACAAAGCCTCCAAGGAGAAGAGGCTCATCGTCTTCGACATGGACATGACCATCGTGGACTTCGAGACCATCAACCGCCTGGCCAGCTTCGTGGGGGTGGACGAGGAGGTCAGGTCCATCACCGAGAAGGCCATGAACGGGGAGATCGACTTCGAGGAGTCTCTGAGGCGGCGGGTGCGCCTGCTCAGGGGAACCCCCATCTGCGCCCTGGAGACCATAGCCCGGGACCTGCAGCTCACCCCGGGCTCGGAGGAGCTGATCCATCACCTGAAGCAGATGGGCTACAAGATCGCCCTGATCAGCGGCGGGTTCACCTACTTCACCGACGTGCTGAAAGGTCGTCTGGGCTTCGACTACACCTTTGCCAACGAGCTGGAGATCGTGGACGGGGTGCTCACCGGGGAGATCAAGGGCCGGGTGATCGACGCCCGGGCCAAGGGAAATATCGTCAACCACCTGGCCGAGCTGGAGAAGATCAGCCCGGACAACGTGGTGGCCGTGGGAGACGGGGCCAACGACTGCCTCATGATCCAGAACGCCGGCCTGGGCGTGGCCTTCAACGCCAAGGAGATCCTGAAGAAGGTATCCAACGGCTCCATATCCCGGGA
>JAAEEW010000254.1 GCA_013415595.1 Methanosarcinales archaeon
CCTGACCGTCCACTTTGATCTGCCATCCGGTGGCTCAGAACAGGCGAGAAGGGTCAGTTGCGCTTCAATCCTTCCATCTATTTTGGGTGGAGCTCCGCTGCGGGACTTTTCATTTAATGCAAAATCCAAACCGCCCTCATGATATCTCTTTCTTATTCTGCCTACGGTTGATTTGCTAACCATTAATGCTTCAGCGATTTCCTTATCCTCTTGTCCTTCATCAGCCAAGAGAAGTATCCTGGCTCGCGTGAGAAACCGTGTTGAGGACTTACCTTTGCGAAGATACTGTCTTAGGTCTTTTCGTTCCCTTTCCGTTAGCTCAACACTGTGCAGTTTCTTTCTTGCCATGATCTTTATCGTATGGCAAGCTATAAAATTTAAAACTTTCGTTACAGAGCACTAGCATAGATTCATATCCAATGGTATCGATATCAGCTTGAGGGATTTTTATACCAATCACTCCAAGGTCCACCGAGGCGCCCTGGTGATTTTATTAACACTACTGGGAGCCTCTCTCTTCAGCCCAGCCTCCGCTCAGGAGGCGGGTGGAACGGATGTAATTCAGCTCAGCAAGATTCAAGCAGACGACCAGCTGGCAGGAGATGCCAGCACGGGAACCGACCTTCTCACCAACAGGAGAAAGCCCCTGAATGCCGACTCCAGCCTGGCGGAGGCGGCGACGGAGGATGTCATCGATCCGGAGAAGCCGGAGAGCGTCGTTGTGGTCAGGGCCGCGCCGGGTGTGGAGTGCCGGCCGGAGATAGGCCTGACCTACAAGGACTCGACGCCCTGCGATATCCCGTCCGTGACGCCGCCCAAAGGATCTCCAAACGTGGTATTCCTGGTGCTCGACGACATAGGATTTGGCGGTCTGGGATGCTTCGGCGGACCGGTGGAGACTCCGAACATCGACCGCCTGGCCTCCGGAGGCCTCAGCTACAACAACTTCCACACCACGGCCATCTGCTCCCCCACCCGGGCCTGCCTGCTTACGGGCAGAAACCACCACTCGGTGGGGGCCGGCGTCCTCATGGAGTTCCCGGCAGGCTACCCCGGCTACACCACCTACCTCTCCAGGAGCGCCGCCACCATGCCGGAGATGCTCCTGGACCAGGGCTATGATACTTACTGCGTCGGCAAGTGGCACCTTGCGCCTTCCAACACCATAAACGCAGCCGGACCTTACGATCAGTGGCCGCTGGGCCGCGGGTTTGAAAGGTACTACGGATTCCTGGAGTCTCACACCAGCCAGTGGTATCCGGACCTGGTCTACGATAACCACCGCATAAATCCTCCGGCCACGCCTGAGGAAGGATATCATCTGTCAAAGGATCTGGTGAACCGCTCCATTCAGTTCCTCAGCGACGGAAAGAGCGTAAATCCCGACAAGCCTTTCTTCCTGTACCTGGCCTTCGGCGCCGGCCACTGGCCCCACCATGCGCCAAAGGAATACATCGATAAGTACCGGGGCCGGTTCGACCAGGGCTGGGACGCGGTCAGGAACGAGACCCTCACCCGGCAAAAAGCCCTGGGAATGGTGCCCGAGAATACCGATCTTCCCCCCAGGGACCCCTACGTCAGGGCCTGGGACGACCTGACCGGGGACGAGAAGAAGGTATACGCCCGCCTGGCCGAGGTTCACGCCGGATACGTCGATTACACCGACGAGCAGATCGGCCGTCTCCTCGATTACCTGGAGGAGAGCGGCCAGCTCGAGAACACCATAATTGTGGTGCTCTCTGATAACGGCGCGTCTCCGGAGGGCGATGCCAACGGCTATTCCAATATGGTGCTGTGGTCCAACGGAATGTCGGAAGGCGGGAATTCCTCCGGATTCCAGCAGGACTTCCTCCCCGTCTCAAACATGAGCACCATGCTGGCCAGGCTCGACCTGCTTGGCGGGCCTGCAACCTATCCGACCTATCCGCTGGGATGGGCCATGGCCGACAACACGCCCAACAGGCTCTACAAGTGGACCAGCCACGAAGGGGGCACCCACGATCCTCTGATCATCTTCTGGCCGGCAGGCATCCAGGACCAGGGCAGCGTACGCTCCCAGTTCTGCCACGTCATCGATATCGTTCCCACCGTCCTGGAGGTGCTGGGCATGCAGGCCCCAGATGTTTACCGGGGCGTGCCCCAGAAGCCTGTGGAGGGGACCAGCATGGCCTATACGTTCGACAATCCCGGGGAGCCAACTCAAAAGGCGGTGCAGTACTTCGAGATGATGGGCACCCGGGGCCTGTGGTACGACGGCTGGAAGGCCGTAGCTTTCCACCACCTGAACTCCGGCGGGAACTTCGATGAGGACATCTGGGAGCTGTATAACATCTCGGAAGACATATCGGAGTCCCACGACCTGGCGGCGGATTATCCCGACCGGCTGGCAAAGATGCAGGAGCGGTGGTGGGCAGAGGCCAGCAGATACAACGTGCTCCCCCTGGACGACCGGGCAGGGGCCCGCTATAATCCGGTTCCCGTCACCGGGACCTTCACCTACAGGCCGGGCATGGAGAAGATCATGGAGCCCGATATCCCCGATACCCACAACAGCTCTTACACCATAACCGCATACGTGGACGTGCCGGAGGGCGGGGCTGATGGTGTCCTCTTCTCCATAGGAGGCCGGTTCGCCGGTCTGTCGCTGTTCGTCCTGGACAACCACCTGGTCTACGACTACAACCTGCTCGGATTGAGGCATTACACCATCACCTCTGAGGACGAGGTGCCGGCAGGGACCTCCACCCTGGCCTTCTCCTTCACCAGGACGGGGACTTATCAGGGAGAAGGAGTCCTCTTCATCAACGACGAGGAGCAGGGGCGGGTAGCCATGCCCAGGGTCGTGCCCAAGCGTTACTCCTTCGAGGAGGGGCTGGAGTTAGGCCAGGATCCCCAGACGCCGGTCTCCGAGAGCTACCACAGTCCGTTCAGGTTCAGCGGGACTGTGGAGAAGGTGGTAATGGAGGTGGAGGGCTAAGCGCCGGACGAACGTGCAGCAGAATCCGGCCGGAAAACCCCCCGTCCGGAATCTGTGAAATCGAAGCGCGAAACTCTTGGCCCGGGGGAGCGGCTTAATCTGCTCCCCCGGCAGAATTTCTTCCAGGGACCTCCCCTATCAGACGATATTGATTAGAATCAAGATGCTGCCACATCTCGGTAGCGATGAAAACTATTTAGAAACGCTAACTGGTGAATCAATGAACTCTAGATGCCAAAATGAATTTCATGCATTCGATTCGCGGAATGATTATCAGTGCTTTTCAGCGATAATCCGGATTTCAGAGC
>JAAEEW010000037.1 GCA_013415595.1 Methanosarcinales archaeon
CAGCCATGTGCTCATCAGTCACCTCTTCCGACGGCATATTTTCCACTATTTTGAGCCCTTCCTCGCCCACCAGCTTACAAAGATAGGCCCGATAAATGGGCTCATCCACCATTACCAAGCGGTCACCTCGTTCTTCACAACGTCAGTCCTCGAAAACAGCCGAACAAAGAGTAGTTGCGCACTATTGCTTTATAAGACTTCGCAGACAGTATATACTAAAATATAATGTATAGGAAGGCTCAGAATCCAGGCGAAAAGATGCCACGAATGTGATGATCAAAGGATATCAAGATAATACATAAATAGATTATTTTATTTATATGGGTTCTCAGATTCACAGCCCCTAACTGAAGAATGCCTCACTTCGGGCCCAAAAGCGGCCAGGATACGCAAAATGCCCTGGTCTGCCAGGGAATTGATTCGATAGAGGCGACAATGGGCACTGAGCTCTACAGGGAGGGTGATTTTCCAAGCGCGATCTACAGTGCCCACTTCACCGAAAGGATAGCCGATAACCAACTTATTTTCGCCGGCTTGACCCTGGACAGGCTCAATAGGGCGAATACTGGAAGAGGACTCACATGCGTCCACACGGCTGATCAATACGACCTGGCGGGGTCAGAGGGGCCATCGGTCAATAGATTTCGCAGCTTCTCGATGCGCTCCATGGCCCGGCTCGCTTCTCGCAGCTTCTCCTCCTCATAATAGTGCAGGATCTCATCGATGGGAGTGCTCAGCTTGTAGACCTTCATCGGCCTGCCGGTCCCGACATTGGTGCACACACGCTCATCGATCCAGTTGTTCTTGCGCAGAGTCCTCAAAGCTATGCTGACCTCTGGTTGCCTCAGTTCCGATCCCCTCTCGATATCCCGAGATGTGGCCTCCTGGACGTTGGCCAGGAATGCGATGGTGTTGGACACCTTCCTGGGAACGCCTAGGCTACGCAGTATTTCGACGACCTCCCTATCACGATCGTCGAACTTCAACACGAAGTCCTCCTTCATTGCTACTCCTTCTGTTGCATCTCCCTTCTGATCAGAAAGAGTACTTTATACTATAAATAGTTTATTTCTGTTAAATAAATCATTTTTGGGGGATATCCCCAAATATAGTCCTATTTCTGCGTAATAATATTACTACTACTTGCCCTTATCTTCTCAATAAACCGCCGCTTCTTGACCACAGCCAGCTCCGCCGCCCTGTCCACCAGGGCCTGCATCTCCTCCACGTCGCGACCAGGCTCTTCGCCTATCGCTTTTTTCACCGGGGTGTAGGCCGATTCCCGGAAACGGGGAGAGAAGTCCTTGATGCCGGAAGAAGTATGCAGCTGTGCTCCGGACCCCGATTCCACCCGGCCGATGACCTGGATCTTCACACCGGCGTCCCGGATGACCTGCATTATGCCTGCCGCCTGGTCCTCAGGGGCGATTATCAGCAAAGCGTCGATGGAGACGCCCAGATAATCGATCTTCAGCTCATTTAGCATCTCCAGCACCCGGGGATTTACCAGCCCGGCCATGCGATCTTCCTCGAAGACCAGCTTGACTCCGGCGGTGTGGGAGATCTCTTTGGCGTCGCCGCGAATGCCGCCGTTGGTGACGTCGGTCATGGCGTGGATCTTATGCCTGCCCTTCAGCAGAGCGGCGCTGGCCTCCAGGAACTTGATGTTCAGGGTCTCCTCCACCACCTCGTGCCGGCCGCTGTAGAGAGCGGCAGCGCAGATGGTCCCTCCCCCGGCCCCTTCGGTCATCATTATCACGTCCCCCACCGCCGCGTCCTTGCGGGGAGTGATGGTCTTTGCCACCCCCACCGCCCCCACGCAGCCGGTCAGCCGGTCGCCGATCACCATGTCTCCGCCGATGCGAAGAGTGCTCCCGGTGATCAGGGGGACGTTCACCAGCTCGGAGACGGCGGCGATGCCGGCTATGTGGTCCAGGACCTTGGAGATGTCGCCGTCGTCGGCCAGGTGGATGTCGGAGAGCAGGGCCACCGGGTCCGCCCCCATGACGTAGACGTCCCGCAGCGCCGCCCTGGTGACGTGAAATCCGGCCAGGAAGGGGTAGTCGCTGAGGCGGGAGTGCATGCCGTCCACGGTCACCACCACGTATTTTCCGCCTGCCTTGACCACGCCGGAGTCGTCAAGCTCGGTTGAGTCCACCTCCGCCCCGGTCCGGCCGATGACCTCGGCGATCTTGGTGTGCATGTAGAAGTCGCCTGAACCCCGGGAGCCCACCCCGAACTCCCCCATGGTAACCCCGGAGCTGAAGAGGTCGAAGACCTCCCCCCGGGGGTTCAGGGTGACCCGGGCCTCCTCCAGGACGGCTGCAGCCAGGGACTGTGCACCCTCCTGGCTGATTTTGGGCTTGGCCTCCCTGATCATGGCAGTCAGCTTGGAATTGATGTCCGGGTCCCTTCGCTTGAGACCCCTCTTGGCAAAACCTTCGAGATCCATGGAAGGTAGTGATCAGGGACCGGTGAAAAATGCTGCGATTATCCCCCCGGCCAGGCCTCTTTGCCCCTCCGCCGGTGAGGGATCAGGGGGGCCGGGGGCCGGGCGGTCCGGATCTAGCGGCGGCCAAACATCCTCTCCAGCTCGGAAGACTGGATGAAGATCATGGTCGGCCGGCCGTGGGGGCAGGTGCGGGGGCTGTCGCACTGCATGAGGTCGTGGAACAGGCCCTCCATCTCCTTCTGGCTCAGATGGCGGCCGGACTTGATGGAGCCCCGGCAGGCCAGTAGCTTCAGCACCTCGTCCTGGCTGGTGGAGTCCGGGTTCACCCGGCCCATGTTGAACAGGTCCACCAGGACGGCGTGCACCGCCTCCGGGCTCTCCAGCCGGCAGCCGGTGGCAGGCAGGGAGCGGACGGTGAAGGTGTTTCCCCCGAAGGGCTGGATGTCAAATCCCATCTCCTGCAGCATCTCCCGCCAGGAATCCAGCATCACCTGCTCCCGGGGGGAGAGCTCCACGGTGAGGGGCGCGATCAGCTCCTGGGCCAGCGTGCGCTCCCGGAAGCGGCGCTGCAGCATCTCGTAGCGAATGCGCTCGGCCGCTGCGTGCTGGTCGATCAGCACCAGGCCTCCGCCGTCCTCGGCCAGGATGTAGAGGTCCAGTAGCTGGCCGATGATCTTCAGGCCCGGCGACTGCTCTGTGGTTTCAGGCTCCCTGGCCAGGTCCAGGCTGAGCCGTCCGTCGTCCAGGGAGAGGGTCCTCTGCACCGATCCTGGCGCCGGGGGCTTCAGATCCGGGGGGAGGGCCGAGGCTCTGGGCTCCTTGCTCTCGAACCGGGAGCGAAGAGCCCGGGAGACCGAGCCGATCAGCAGCTCGGAGATCAGGGACTCCTGCAAGAACCGCACCTCCCGCTTGGTGGGATGGACGTTCACGTCCACCAGGGAGGGGTCCACCTGCAGGGAGATGACCGCCACCGGGCTCCTGCCCCCGGGAAGCAGGGTGCGGTAGGCCTCCCGCAGGGAGGAGACCAGGGCCCGGGAGGAGACCGGACGGCCGTTGACGTACAGAAATATCCAGTCCGGGGCGGACCTGGCCACCGAGGGATCGCCCACCAGGCCGTGGAAGGACACTCCTTCGCCCCGGCCAAAGACCGGCACCATTCCCTTCACCACCTCCAGCCCCAGCACCTGCACCAGACAGCCCTCCCAGCTGTCGGACCGGCTGGAGCGAAAGACGTTTCGCCGGCCGGAGAAAAGCTCGAAGGATATGCGGTGGTTGATTATGGCCATCTCCGTGACCAGGCCTACTCTCCTTGCCGTCTCCTGCCTGGCCGACTGGAGGTGCTTGTGCCTGGCCGGCAGGTTGTGGAACAGCCCCTTGACCGCTATGCTGGTCCCGGCCGGACAGCCCGCCTCCCGCACCTCCACGGCCCGGCCATCCTCCATTCGCAGGCAGGTGCCCCGGCTCGAGGTGCGGGGCCGGGTGTAGACCTCCACCGACCGGGAGACGCTGGCGATGCTGGCCAGGGCCTCCCCCCGAAATCCGAGAGTGGTGACCCTGTCCAGGTCCTCCACCCGGGAGATCTTGCTGGTGGCGTGGCTCAAGAAGGCCAGCTCCAGGTCCTCACGGTCCATGCCGCAGCCGTCGTCAGCCACCCGGATGAGCTCCTTGCCCCCCTCCTGAAGCTCAATCAGGATCCTGGTGGCCCCGGCGTCCACCGAGTTTTCCGCCAGCTCCTTGACCACCGAGGCCGGCCTCTCGATCACCTCCCCGGCGGCAATCTTCTGCACCGTCTCCGGATCAAGTAGCCTGATCTTCATCCTTCAACCTCCTCTGGTAATCGGACAGCAGCCGCAGGGCCTCCAGGGGAGTCATGCCGTCCAGGTCCAGGGCCAGTATCTCATCGGAGATGGGGTGGGAAGCGTTACCGGCGCCGCCATCCGGGGAATCGAAGAATATGAGCTGGGTGTAGGGGGTCCTCTTGCCCGAAGACCTTCCCGGACGGCCAGGCCGCCCCTTGCCGTTCACGTCGATCACCGCCTGCCGCTCCACCTCCTTCAGAATCTCCCGGGCCCGGCGGACCACGGCCTCCGGCACCCCGGCCAGCCGGGCCACGTGCACCCCGTAGCTGCGGTCGGTGGCCCCGGGGATCACCGTCCGCAGGAAGGTGATGGATTCGCCCTCCTCTTTGACCGCCATGTTGCAGTTGACCACTCCCGGAAGCTGGTCCGAGAGCTGGGTGAGCTGGTGGTAGTGGGTGGCAAAGACGGTCTTGGCCTTCAGCCGGGTGTGGATGTACTCGGTGACCGCCCAGGCGATGCTCAGACCGTCGAAGGTGCTGGTGCCCCGGCCTATCTCGTCCAGCAGGATCAGGCTGTGGCTGGTGGCGGAGTGGAGGATGTTGGCCAGCTCCTCCATCTCCACCATGAAAGTGGACCGGCCGGCCACCAGGTCGTCGTACGCTCCCACCCGGGTGAAGATGCGGTCCACCATCCCCAGGCTGGCGTAAGAGGCGGGGACATAGGACCCTATCTGAGCCATGATCACCGTCAGGGCTATCTGGCGCATGAAGGTGGACTTGCCGGCCATGTTGGGGCCGGTGAGGATGATGAACCGACTCTGCTCCTGGTCCAGGTAGACGTCGTTGGGGACGAAGGCCTGGCGCATCTCCCGGTCCAGCACCGGATGCCTGGACTCCCGCAGCGATATGACCCCCGAGCCGTTGATCTCCGGCCGGACCAGGCTTCCCTCCAGGGCGGCCTGGGCCAGGGAGAGCAGGGCGTCCAGCTCGCCCACCGCCGCCGCTCGCTCCTGGATCTCCCCGGCGTGGTCGGCGGCCCGGGACCGCAGGCTGACAAAGATCTCCTGCTCCAGGGATGCGGACCGCTCCTGGGCCGAGACCACCCGGGACTCCATCTCCTTCAGGGCCGGAGTGACGTAGCGCTCGGCGTTGGCCAGGGTCTGCTTTCGAACGTAGTCCTCCGGCACCAGGTGGATGTTTGGCCTGGTGACCTCGATGAAGTAGCCAAAGACGTTGTTGAAGCTCACCTTGAGGGACCGGATCCCGGTCCGTTCCCGCTCCTGGCTCTCCAGCCGGGCGATCCAGCCCTTGCCGTCCCTCAGAATGGCCCGCAGCTCGTCCAGCTCCTGGTGGTAGCCGTCCCGGATCACTCCCCCGTCCTTGACCGATGATGGGGGATCTTTCACCACCGCCCGGGCCAGGAGGTCGGCCAGCTCCTTCAGGCCTCCCAGCTCCAGGCGGCCGGCAATCTCCTGCAGGCAGGAGGAGCGGGCCTGGCCCAGGGACTGGAAGAGCAGGGGCAGGCGCTCCAGGGAGGAGTGAAGGGCCCGGAGGTCCTTGGGTGTGGCGCTGCCGCAGGAGATGCGGCCCACCAGGCGCTCCATGTCTCCCTGGCCCTTGAGGCAGCCGCCAAGCTCCCCCCGGAGCACCGCCTCCCTGGTCAGCTCCTCCACCGCGTCCTGCCTCCCCCGCACCGCCTCCGGGGAGAGGAGGGGCTTTTGCAGCCAGTGGCGCAGCGTCCTGGAGCCGGTGGGAGTCAGGGTCCGGTCCAGGTAGCCCATGAGAGTGCCCCTCTTCGAGCCGTCGACGATGCTCTTGAAGATCTCCAGGTTGCGAAGGGTCACCTCGTCCAGGACCATGAAATCCCGGCTGGAGTACCGCCGGATAGCGGTGATGTGGCCCAGGGCGTCCAGACGGGTGCGGTGGAGATAGGCCAGGACCGCCCCTGCCGCCCTCAGGCATAAGGGACTGTCCTCCAGGCCCAGCTCCGGGAGGGAGCCCTCCCCGAAATGCTCCTCCAGGGCGGACCTGGCCAAAGAGAGATCGAAGAAGCTGGAGTCCACCTCCTGAATCTTGGATGACGTTTTGGCGAGGGCTGCCCGGCACTCCCCCGGCAGCTCGCCGGCAGAGATCACCACGCACTCCGCCGGCTGAAAGCTGGATAGCTCCGAGGACAGGCCGTCCCCGGAGACCTGAGAGACCAGGAACTCCCCGGTGGAGACGTCCACCAGGGCCAGGCCGAAGAGCCCATCCTCCCGGACCAGGGCGGCCAGGTAGTTGTTGGCCCCCTCCTCCAGCATGCAGGGGTCCAGAATGGTCCCCGGGGTGACTATTCGCACCAGCTCCCTCCGGACCAGGCCCCGGGCGAGCTTCGGGTCCTCCACCTGCTCGCAGATGGCCACCTTGTGCCCGGCCCTGACCAGCCGGGGCAGGTAAGCCTCCAGGGCGTGGTAGGGTATCCCGGCCAGGGGGATCTTGTTCCCGGCGTCGTCCTTCTGCCGGGAGGTCAGGGTTATGTTCAGATCCCGGGCGGCCACCACCGCGTCATCCCCGAAGGTCTCGTAGAAGTCGCCCATCCGGAAGAGCAGGATGGCGTCATCGCACTGCTTCTTGATGGTGAAGTACTGGTCCATCAGGGGAGAGAGCTTGCCCATGTCCTTCAAAGAGAGCCCCAAAAACTCATATCGCTTTCGGTATCGAAGGCTCCCGAATCAGGAAGGAGACAGCAGTGATGGCCAGGGCTATTCCCAGGAAGACGGCCAGGGTTCCCCCTATGCCCTGGGCGTCGGCAGACATTCCGGCCACCAGGGGTCCAACCACCACCCCGGCCATGCGGGCGGTGTTGAAGATGCCGAAGATCTCTCCCCGCCGGGAGGGGCTGGTGACGTCGGCCACTATGGCTGCCGCCGCCGGATTTCCCATTCCCGAGGCCAGCCCCAGCACTCCCAGGCTGAAGAGGAGCTGGATGGTGGTGGTGGAGTGCCCGAGGAGGTAGAAGGCGGCCACTCCGGCGGCACAGCCGATCACTATCAGCAGCTTTCGCCGTCCCCGGTCCGCCGCCTTTCCGAAGTAGACGTTGGAGAGGGCGTTGGCCCCTCCGTAAGCGAAATAGAGAAGTCCGATATGCGTTGTGGACAGGCCCACCCCGCTGGCCAGGCTGGGAAGCAGGGTGAAGTTGAAGCCCCCCACCACTCCGGTCCACATCACCACCCCGCAGCTGGCCAGGAAGGTGGCCCAGTAGCCGGTGAGGATCAGCCCTTCCCGGGGGCGGCGATCCTCCGGGGAGGGGGCGGCGGCGGGCTGGCCGTGTCTCCGGGGCTCGGGGACCTTCAGGAGGACGATTATGAAGGACAGGGCCCCCAGGACGGCCCAGAAATAAAAGGGGGCTGCCAGGCCGAATAGGTCGTAGAGGCCGCCGCCGATGGCCGGTCCCACCGCCAGGGCGGAGAAGAAGGTGGCGTTGTACCAGCCCATGGCGCTTCCCCGGCGGGTGGAGCTGACCTGGTCCACGATCATGGCCATGGCCACCGGCCAGACCAGGGAGGCCCCCACCCCTCCGAAGGCCCTGATGGGCAGGAGCAGGTAGGCGCTGGTGGCGTAGATGTAAAGCAGAGGCAGGGTGGCAAAGCTGAGCAGGCCGGCCAGCATGAGGGGCCTGCGGCCCAGGCGGTCGGACAGCCTTCCTGCCGGTATCTGGGTCACCAGTTGAACCGCCCCGTAGATGGAGACCACTATCCCCAGGAGGGTGTATGACGCCCCCAGGTCTATTACGAACAGGGGGAAGATGGGAGCCACCAGGGAGAAACCCAGGACGGCCACGAAGACCGATATGTAAAGGGGCATGAGAGCCCCGCCGCCTCCACCGCCCGGAGCGGGCAGGGTCCCTGGAGAGGGCCTGGAGGGAAAGAAGGATGCGGGTATAGAGAATCAGTCCCTCAGAACTTCAGCTCCATTCCCAGGATGGTCTGGGTGAAGGTGACCCCGGCTATCTCCCGGATGTTGAGGACCACCATGTTCAGGTCCGAGATCCCCTCCACGTCGGTAATGGCTATGAAGTCGTGCTCTCCGTAGACCGGCACTACCTCGCGAACCCCTTTGAGATTGGACAGCGCGTCATAAACCGCCTTCTCGGCGCCAGGCTCGACGTTGAGCATTACGAAACCCTTTATGGAGACCACCTCATAAAGGCTGTTTTATCTTTATTGGCTCTGATTGCTTATCAATCCTTTCCAGAGGTCTCCTCGACCTCTTCCTCCTCGCCGGCATGACGACGGGCTTCGATATAGCCCACCAGCATGGCTATGTCCTCCTCAATGCGGGGAGACTTGGACATCTCGTAGGCGTCCTGCAGCACTGCCAGAGCTTCTTCCAGCATACCCAGGGCGGCCATCACCGCGGCCTTGGCCTCGTAATCTCCCGCCTCCTCGGTTGCGAGGACCAGCTGGTCATAGATCTCCAGGGCTTCTTCCAGCCGCCCCAGGGACCGGAAGACGAAGGCCTTGTTCCGCAGGGCCTCCATATTTTCGGGAGCAAACTCCACCGCCCGATCCCAGGAGGCCAGAGCTTCTTCCACCTGGCCCAACCTGAAAAGAGCCACTCCCTGATTATTCCAGGCCTCGGGATTCTCGGGATTGATCTCCAGCACGCGAGAGAAATATTCCATGGCCAACTCGTACTCGCCTCGCTTTACCTGGTCCATTCCCTTGTGGAGCAACACTTTCTCCTTGCTCATCATGTCCAAACCCTCACATGTATCCCTGGAGATGAGACGACCGGTCTGGCTCCGGCTTCTTTCCAGGTCGCTTTATCTCTCCGAACTTATTCTCGTACTCCTTAATGTGGTTGTTGAGCCAGTCGGCCAGCTCCTTGGCCGCCAGGGGGGAGAGGATTATTTCCGACTCCATGGTGCGCTCCACCATATTGAGCTGCTTTCCCCCCTCCAGGAACGCCTTGGGGGAGTCGTTATAGAAGGATATCCTGAAGTCGTAGGGGCTGTGTCCTCCTATAGCTCCAATGGCATAGATCTGCCTGAACTCCGGGCTTCTCGAGACCTCAAAAGTGACTTCCATGGCCTGCTGCTTTGAACTCAAACTTAAAATAGCTGATGACACCGGGAAGGGGAGGCCTCATCGAAACATATTTAGATGACCTGACTACTTGTGGTGGCGATACTATGATTGGGGTCTTAGGGTTAGAAGATGGCACCAGGCTGGAAGGTCGTGGTTTCGGGGCTCCTGGGACCATCTCCGGAGAGCTTGTGTTCACCACCGTCATGTCCGGTTATGAGGAGGCGCTCACTGATCCCTCCTACAACGGACAGCTTTTGATGTTCACTTATCCGCTGATGGGCAACTATGGAGTAAGCGGAGATGCCTTCCAGTCGGACAACATGTGGCCGAAGGCCATGGTGTGCAGAGAGATATGGGACCAGCCGGATCACTACCGATCCACCAGAACTCTATCCCGGTTCCTGGAGGACGAGGGAAAGCCGGGGATCTACGCGCTGGACACCAGAATGCTCACCATAAAGATCAGAACCAAGGGGGCCATGAGGGCCGCCCTGGCCGTGGGCAAGGAGAGGGAGGTCAGAGATCTGGACGTGGTGCAAATGGCCAGGGACCAGCCGTCCATATCCTCCATAGATCTGCTAAGCGAGGTCACCTGCAAGACACCTTACCACATAAAGGGCTCCGGCCCCAGAATCGCCATGATCGACCTGGGGATCAAGAGACACATCCTCCGCAGCCTCCAGGCCCGCAACTTCGATATTTACGTCCTGCCCGCCCACTCCACCGTCTCCGAGATAGAGGCCGTGGAGCCTGAGGGCCTGTTCTTCTCCAACGGACCAGGGGACCCGGAGAGGGCCCTGGAGGCCATCGAGGCGGTCAAGCACTTCGCCGGAGAGATGCCCCTCTTCGGAATCTGCCTGGGACACCAGGTAATATCCCTGGCCATGGGAGCCCAGACCTTCAAGCTCAAGTTCGGCCACCACGGAGGAAACCAGCCGGTCAAGGACCTCTCCAGCGGCATCGTCTACATCACCTCCCAGAACCACAACTTCGCCGTGGTCCCCGGCTCCGTGGAGGGGACCGACCTGGAGATCACCCAGCTAAACGCCAACGACACCACCGTTGAGGGAATCAAGAGCGACGACCTGAACATCCTGGCCGTCCAGTACCACCCCGAAGCCCACCCCGGACCCCGCTGCACCGAGAATCCCTTCTTCAGCTCCGTCAGGGGAATCATGGAAGAGTGGACCGGAGGTAGATAGCCATGCCCAAGCGTCAAGACATCAAGAAGGTCCTGCTGATAGGATCGGGCCCCATCCAGATAGGACAGGCGGCAGAGTTCGACTTTTCCGGCTCCCAGGCCTGCAAGTCGCTTCGTGAGGAGGGAGTGGAGGTAGTCCTGGTCAACTCCAATCCGGCCACCATCATGACCGACCCGGACACCGCCGACCGCATTTACATCGAGCCCCTGGTGCCGGAGATCGTAGCCCAGATCATCGAGAAGGAGAGGCCTGACGGCATCATCGCCGGCATAGGAGGCCAGACCGGCCTCAACATCACCAGCGAGCTGGCGGAGATGGGGGTCCTGGAGAAGTACAACGTGGAGGTGCTGGGAACATCGGTCAAGGCCATTGCCGACTCCGAGGACCGGGACCTGTTCAAGAAGACCATGGAGAGGATCAGAGAGCCGGTCCCCAGAAGCGCTGCCGTCAACAGCATCGAGGAGGCGGAGAAGGTCATGGAGGAGCTGGGGCTCCCCCTCATCATCCGGCCGGCCTACACTCTTGGCGGAAGCGGCGGCGGAATAGCCCACACCCCGGAGGAGCTGCATAGCATCTGCGAGCTGGGGCTGAAGAGGTCACGCATCAGCCAGGTGCTGATAGAGGAGAGCGTGCTGGGCTGGACCGAGGTGGAGTACGAGGTGATGAGGGACTCCAAAGACACATGCATCACCATCTGCAACATGGAGAACATGGACCCCATGGGCATTCACACCGGGGAGTCAATCGTTGCCACTCCCATCCAGACCATCTCCGATCAGGATATCCAGAAGCTGAGAAGCGCGGCCATCAACATCATCCGGGCCCTCAGGATCGAGGGGGGCTGCAACATCCAGTTCGCAGTCCACAACGGCGAGTACCGGGTGATCGAGGTCAATCCCCGGGTCTCCCGCTCTTCCGCCCTGGCCTCCAAGGCCACCGGATATCCAATTGCCCGGGTGACGGCCAAGATCGCCATCGGCATGACCCTGGACGAGATCAGAAACGACGTGACCAAGGAGACTCCGGCCTCCTTCGAGCCCACCGTGGACTACGTGGTCATCAAGATCCCCCGCTGGCCCTTCGACAAGTTCGTGAAGGCGGACAAGACCCTGACCACGGCCATGAAGTCCACCGGCGAGGTGATGGCCATCGGCCGCAGCTACGAGGAGGCCCTGATGAAGGCCATCCGCTCCCTGGACATCGACATGGACCTGGGCTACTGCGGAAAGTACGTGGAGTGGACGGACGAGGACCTGAAGAACCTGCTCACCCGGGCCACTGACGAGCGCCTCTACGCCATCTACCAGGCCTTGAGAAGGGGATTTTCCGTGGAGGAGATATCCCGGCTCACCACCATCGACCCCTACTTCATCAAGCGCATCCAAAACATCATCCTCATGGAGGACGAGCTGAAGGAGAAGGGAGTGAGCTACGACACCATCCGCCGGGCCAAGCGCATGGGACTGACCGACGAGCGCATCGCCGGCATCGTCGGCCGGACCAGAGTGGAGATCACCGACTTCCGGCTGGCCAACGACATCCTTCCCACTTACAAGATGGTGGACACCTGCGCGGCCGAGTTCGCCGCCGCCACGCCCTACTATTACTCATCCTACGGGGACGAGTGCGAGCTGTCCCCCTCGGACAACAGAAAGGTCCTCATCCTGGGTTCCGGCCCCATCAGGATCGGCCAGGGAATTGAGTTCGACTACTGCACGGTGCATGCCGTGACTGCTCTGCGGGAGCAGGGAATCGAGGCCCACATCATCAACAACAACCCGGAGACGGTCTCCACCGATTACGATACCTCGGACAAGCTGTTCTTCGAGCCGGTCACCCTGGAAGACGTGATGAACGTCATTCAGAAGGAAAAGTACTACGGGGTGATGGTTCAGTTCGGAGGGCAGACCGCAGTCAACCTGGCCGTGCCCCTGGAAAAGGAGATCAAGCGCCTGGGGCTCGACACCAGGATTTTGGGGACCTCCCCGGACAGCATCGACATGGCTGAGGACCGGGAGAGGTTCAACCAGCTCATGACCAGGCTGGATATCGCCCAGCCCAACGCCGGAATCGCCTTCTCCCCCGACGAGGCCAAAGAGGTGGCCCGCAGGATCGGGTATCCGGTGCTGGTCAGGCCCAGCTACGTTCTGGGCGGCAGGGCCATGGAGATCGTCTACGACGAGGCCGGGCTGATGGTCTACATGCGCGAGGCGGTGAGGGTATCCCGGGAGCACCCGGTGCTCATCGACGACTTCCTGCAAAACGCCGTGGAGATCGACGTGGACGCCGTCTGCGACGGCAAGGACGTTCTCATCGGAGCCATCATGGAGCACATCGAGGAGGCGGGAGT
Source organism: Methanosarcinales archaeon (assembly GCA_013415595.1). Taxonomy (GTDB): domain Archaea; phylum Halobacteriota; class Methanosarcinia; order Methanotrichales; family Methanotrichaceae; genus JAAEEW01. The sequence continues at coordinate 12,872 of JAAEEW010000037.1, forward strand.
GCACTCCGGGGACAGCGCCTGCATCATTCCGCCCCAGACCCTGCCGGAGAGCGTGCTGGAGACGGTCCGGGACTACGTGCGTAAGATCGCTCTGGGCGTCGGGGTCATCGGAATAATCAACCTGCAGATGGCCTACAAGGACGGAGCGGTCTACGTGCTGGAGGCCAATCCCCGGTCCAGCCGCACCATTCCCTTCGTCTCCAAGGCCGTGGGGCTTCCCCTGGCCAAGATCGCCGCCAACGTCATGGTGGGCCGAAGCCTGAAGGAGATGGGCTACACCGAGGAGCCCAGGCTTCCCTACGTGGCGGTGAAAGAGGTGCTGCTGCCCTTCGACAGGCTGCCCGGGGCCGACGTCTTGCTGGGTCCGGAGATGAGGTCCACCGGCGAGGTCATGGGCATAGACTACGACATGGGGCTGGCCTTCTTCAAGGCCGAGCTCTCTGCGGACAACATGCTTCCCCTGGAGGGCATAGTCTTCATCTCCGTGCGGGACGAGGACAAGTCCGTCATCGCCCAGATGGCCCAAAAACTGGTGAACGCCGGGCTCAGCATCATCGCCACCGACGGCACGTCCGAGTACCTGAGAAATAATGGCATTCCGGTGGTGCAGGTCAGGAAGATCTACAACGGCAGCCCCAACGTCCTGGACTACATGAGGCGGGGCGAGGTGAAGCTGATCATCAACACCCCCACCACCAAGCAGTCGGTGAAGGACGGATTCCAGATCAGGAGGAGCGCCGTGGACTATCACGTTCCCTACATCACCACGGTGCAGGCGGCCCAGGCGGCAGCCGGGGCCATCGAGATGGCCAGGAAGGGCAAGATCACCATCAAGGCCCTCGGCGACTATCACAAGGAGGTACTGTCCGCCTGAAAGGGCGGGCAGTCTAACCGAAGGGTTTATACACCTGGAATGCTCAGGAAGGGAACGCAGCGGGCTCGTGGTCTAGCTGGTTATGACATCGCCTTGACATGGCGGGGATCATGCGTTCGAATCGCATCGAGCCCATTTGCCCAGGTAGCTCAGTCTGGGAGAGCGTCAGACTGAAGATCTGAATGTCCCCGGTTCGAATCCGGGTCTGGGCACTAATTTACCTGTAAAGGTTTAGAAGGGCGCGGGCCATTTAAAGGTTCTCGCTCCTTCTCTGCACATTTTAAGATGTATAATGCTTCCCCCATCTACGTGGTCGCCTTCCAGGTGCCTTCCGACACGAGGGTGACTGTCAATGAGGCATTTAGATGGTTCCCCTTAGGGCATTGGGCGATAGAGGGCGAGGCGTTAGATACGAAATGGGATCTAAATGAAATGCACGATAAACGCACGCTGCAATCCAAAAAAGAACGCGTGCATTTAATTGCGCTATTCGATGGATAATGCTTGCTCTGAAATCCGGGGTCGTGTCGGTTGGGAACTGAATAGTTTATATAC